>MAXH01000254.1 GCA_001750925.1 Desulfobulbaceae bacterium S3730MH12 | reverse complement strand
AAAGGCGCTGTGTACCCGGTGGAAGATGTCATGACAGACAGTGGAGTTGCCTTTGATAAATCAGACTACCTGCCTGCAGTAATCAGCTATTATCAGACTCCTGAGGGTAAACTTCTCTCCATGCCTTTTAACAGCTCTACCCCGGTTCTCTGGTATAATAAAGAGGCACTGGATAAAGCAGGTGTCAAAGAGCCACCTAAAACATGGCCGGAAATGGAAGCGGCTTCCCAAAAAATCCTTGATGCCGGTTACAAGTGCGGATTTTCCTTTGGCTGGCAGTCATGGGTTATGATTGAAAACTTCAGCTCCTGGCACAATCTGCCTGTAGGTACAAAGGAAAATGGCTTTGCCGGAACTGATACAGAGTTTACATTCAATAACAAGCAGGTAAAAAGAATGTTAGGGAATGTCGGTAAATGGCAGCAGAGTAAGATTTTCCAGTATGGCGGTCGCAGGGGCGACAGTCTGCCGATGTTCACCAATGGCGAATGTGGAATGTGGATGAATTCCTCCGCCTATTATGGGGGTATTAAGAAGCAGGCCAAGTTTGAATTCAGTCAAGCCATGCTGCCATTTTATCCCGATGTTATAGACAACCCGCAAAACTCGATCATCGGAGGTGCTACCCTCTGGGTATTGCGTGGTCATGAAAAAGCGTCTTACAAGGGTGTCGCTCAGTTTATGAGCTATCTTTCCTCCCCTGAAGTTCAGTCCTGGTGGCACCAGGAAACCGGATATGTTCCGATTACCACAGCTGCCTATGAACTCAGTAAAAAACAGGGTTTCTATGAAAAAAATCCCGGTACGGATATAGCTATTAAACAGCTGAGCCTCAACCAGCCCACTCCAAATTCACGTGGTATACGCTTCGGCAGTTTTGTTCAGGTTCGTGATATTATCAACGAAGAGATGGAGGCTATCTGGAACGGCAGCAAAACTGCTGATCAAGCCTTGGATGAAGCTGTAGCACGTGGTAATAAACTTCTCCGCAAATTTGAGAAAGCAAATAAATAACCCATTTATTGTTGCCGGCAGCTGCAGGTAACTGCGGCTGTTGGATGTCATAGCCCGATGCTAAAACGAGTCCATTTTAGACCTTCACCGCTACCCTATATTCTGGTAGCACCGCAGCTCATTATCACTCTGGTTTTTTTTATATGGCCGGCAAGTCAGGCTTTATATCAAAGCCTGCTTGTTCAGGATGCCTTCGGTTTAAGTTCGGAATTTGTCTGGTTTGACAATTTTAAAGAGCTTTTTGCTGACGATTATTATCTGCAGACTTTTAAACGTACTTTTTTCTTTTCACTCGTCGTGGCGTTTTCCTCTTTAAGCATTTCACTGGTTCTTGCTGCCATGGCCGACAGAGTGCTCCGGGCTGCAGCCATTTACCGCACACTGCTTATCTGGCCCTACGCCGTTGCCCCCGTAGTGGCAGGTGCACTCTGGATGTTTATGTTTGATCCCACTATAGGGGTCATTGCCTATATGCTTGATTTTCTCAATTTTGACTGGAACCATCGTCTCCAGGGCAGCCACGCTATGGCGCTTATCATCTTTGCTGCCACGTGGAAACAGATAAGTTATAATTTCCTTTTCTTTTTTGCCGGAATACAGGCTATTCCACGCTCTCTCATTGAGGCTGCAGCTATTGATGGAGCAGGGCCAGGGAGAAGGTTCTGGACTATTATTTTCCCCCTCATCTCGCCAACAACCTTCTTTCTTTTGGTGATGAACCTCATCTATGCTTTTTTTGAGACCTTTGGTATCGTTCATGCCATCACCAAGGGTGGGCCCGTCAAGGCAACTGAGATACTTGTTTACAAAGTCTATAATGATGGTTTTATCGGTCTTGACCTTGGAGGTTCGGCGGCTCAGTCGGTTATATTGATGGTCATTGTCATCGGGCTTACCGTGATCCAGTTTCGTTATATCGAGCGTAGAGTGGAGTACTGATCATGATAGAACAACGCCCTGTAACAACGGTAGTCAGCCATGTTGTCCTGATATTTGGGGTCTTGCTGGTCGCTTTTCCAATCTGGATCACCTTTGTCGCTTCAAGTCACGACGGGGTACGAATGACTCAGGTGCCGTTGCCGCTTCTTCCCGGAGGGCATTTTTTTGAAAATCTTACTGCTGCCCTTACCAAGGGAGTCGGGAATGCCAGGGAACAGTCTGTCGGGTTGATGCTCACTAACTCCCTGATAATGGCCATGATGATTGCCTGCGGGAAAATCGCCATTTCTCTTTTGTCAGCTTTTGCTATTGTCTATTTTAAGTTTCCCTTCAGGATGACTATCTTCTGGTTGATTTTCATCACCCTGATGCTGCCTGTGGAGGTACGTATTCTGCCGACCTTTGAGGTCGTGGCAAATCTTAACATGCTCAATTCCTACTGGGGATTGACAATTCCATTGATTGCATCGGCCACGGCTACATTTATGTTCAGGCAGGCCTTTCTTACTGTACCGGATGAGCTGTTGGAGGCGGCACGTATAGATGGAGCAGGACCGATGCGCTTTTTCTGGGACATTCTGCTACCCATCTCGCGCACCAATATTGCAGCTCTCTTTGTTATTCTTTTTATCTATGGCTGGAACCAGTATCTCTGGCCGCTTTTAATCACCACTGATAAAGATATGTACACCATTGTAATGGGTATTAAACAGATGCTGGAAGCGGCTGAGGAAGCCCCGGAATGGCATCTTATCATGATGACTACCCTGTTGGCCATGCTGCCCCCTGTCGTTGTTGTGGTTGGTATGCAGAGACTCTTTATTAAAGGTTTGACAGAAACGGAGAAGTAGTGTGGCTCAGGTAATACTTGAAAATGTAGTAAAAACATTCGACAGGACAGAGGTTGTCCACAAGATCAATGCTCGATTTGAAGACGGGGAGTTCGTTGTCATTGTAGGACCATCCGGTTGCGGTAAATCGACAGTATTGCGTATGATTGCCGGTCTTGAAGAGGTGAGTGAGGGCAGTATCACAATCGGCGACCGGATAGTCAACGATGTGGAACCTAAAGATCGGCGAATTGCCATGGTCTTCCAGAATTATGCTCTCTACCCGCATATGACTGTTTTCAATAATATGGCCTATGGATTAAAACTCAGAAAACTCAGTCGCGAAGAGATTCAGCAACGGGTTGGTGTGGCAGCAGACCTTCTGCAGTTAACCGAATTTTTGAAGCGAAAGCCAAGACAACTCTCAGGAGGACAGCGGCAGAGAGTTGCTATGGGCAGGGCACTTGTAAGGCAGCCGGCGGTCTTCCTCTTTGACGAGCCGCTTTCCAATCTCGATGCCAAACTTCGCCATCAGATGCGGGTCGAATTGAAGAAGTTGCACCAGAGGCTTGGCACAACCATGATCTATGTGACCCATGACCAGGTCGAGGCTATGACCCTGGCTGATAAAATTGTGATAATAAATGATGGCCATATTGAACAGATCGGCAGCCCGGATGAAATTTACCATGATCCTGCATCACGCTTTGTGGCTGGTTTTATCGGCTCTCCCCCGATGAATTTTATTGCAGCAGAGGTTGTAGGAAAAAAGACGATAGAGCTTAGAGGAGGATCCAGGATAACAATCGAAAACTCAGCCCTGCCCGGCACAGGAAATGTGGTGGTCGGTATACGCCCTGAAAAGATCCGGTTATTTTCAAAACAGGGGGAAGGTCGTTTACGGCTTGAAGTTGAACTTGTCGAGAAACTTGGTGCGGGCGAATTGCTGTATAGTCATATAGGCGATCAGCCTATTATCGTGAATATGCCCGACAGTTCCACGGTAGCCCTTGATGAATGCTGGGCGGAGCTGCCTCCTGAAAGCTGCTATTTTTTCTCTTCAGAGTCACACAAGCGGTTGGAGTTGTAAAACTCAAAGAGAGCACTATTCATTAGCATGGTTATAAAATCGTAATATTCAGGGGGAAACAGGAGTCTGTTCGGGTGTTTTCATATTGAGTTTTTTAAGAACCTGACGCAGTCGGTCGGGATAATCGGTTATAATGCCGTCAACGCCCATGTTGATGAGGGTCTCCATACTATCCATATCATTGACGGTCCACACCTTCACCTGAAGGCCAAGGCGATGGGCCTGTTTGATACTCTGGCTGGAAACATCCCGGTGATGTGACGACCAGATATCTCCGCCGGCAGCTTTCACCATTTCAGGGATACTTCCTGAAAATGTATCAATATCAAAACCTGCAGTCCAAGGGGAAGGCCCGGGCTCGCCCCGCTGCATGTTATCGAAAAAACTTCGCTCCACCGTCAGGTATCCCGTCGGCACATCAGGGGCCTGTCGCTGTATTTCCTGCAGTGTGCGCCAGTCAAAAGACTGGATAGTGACTCGCTCCATGAACCCTTCTTTCGTGACGATTTTCAGGATTGCAGTAATGAGCTCTTTCGGATTCAGGTAGAGTTCCGGTTTTGCCGGGTGCAGCTTGGTTTCGATATTGAGCCGCACAAACTCATTTCCTGATCTCTGAATGAGACGAAGCAACTCTTCCAGTGTTGGTATCCGGGTTCCATCAATGGATACCTGTTCGGGAAAACGTGTTTGATAACCAGTCCCCGGCTTCAACTGTCCGATATCAAATGTTCTCAATTCCTCCAGGGTAAGGGAGCGAATAGCAGGGCCTGTTTTGTCAAGCCATTCTCCATTCGCGTTACGGGTAGTTTCCGGTTCAAGCCTGGGGTTATGGCTGATAACAATAATGCCATCACTTGTGGTATTGACATCGAGTTCGAGAGTAGTGACGCCAATTGACATGGCCCTGGCGAAGGAGGCGAGACTGTTTTCAGGTAATAAGCCGCGTGCCCCTCGATGACCTTGAGAGTCAAAACTGTGTACATTACTGATCATAATAAGAGTAGACCATATCGTTGTTGCAAAGAATAATAACCAGGATGAACTTGTAAAAAATCCCATACATCGTAATCAAAATAATCTTTTTTTTGTTGCGAGTCAAGTTACCGTAACATGTTAACTGTCAAGATAATTGGGCTCGCTGGGGAGTACGCAAAAAGCACAGACTGCTTGATCCATGCCTATGTTTAATGACAAATCGGCCAGCCATATCCCCAGCGCCAGGGCAGGCCGGTACATGGCATGCCGCCGATGCGTACCGACCGGTACATTAAATCGGCGATACCGGTATAAATAATCTCCACTTCACGGGGCGAGACATCGTATTCGGCGCTCAGCTCCGGCGCTCTCCTTACTCCGGTCTCCAGAATACAGATCTTTAATGCCAGATCTGCTTCTTTGCGGGCCTTAAAACTTTCATCCGCAGTTGTTTCATGAGATCCCCCTGTGTGATATTTGCGGTCATGACTGATACAGCATGATTCCCAGGGCGGCTCTGTTCCGTGACTGGTTTGAAAATCCTTGATTTTGCCGGCCAGGTATTCCCAGCCGATGGAGAGTCCGCCGCTGCAGCCGTCCGTGGTGAATTCGGCCAGTGCGCTGCCGGCGCGGACTTTAAGGGCTGCCAGTTGTTCATGGCGTTCCATTTCAAGCTGGCGCTCCAGCGAATCGACACGTGTTTCTATCCTTGACTCTGTCTCTGAATTTGATTTTCCAGATAAAAAAAGAGCAGTTACCAGTAAGAGTAAAAGCAGAGCAGTTGCAAATAAAAGCAACCACCCTCCGGCTGGAGGGAGTTTTCTACCAAAGAAACTCATGGCGACTGATCACGGTATTCTTTTTGCGGGATGGGGCGGCCTACCAATACTGCTGTATGTATCAGCAAACGCTCAACTGAACTCATCTCAGCCCTTTCGGCAAGAACCTCGCGCGCCAATTCCGGTTCATCGGTAATGATGCCGTCCACACCCAGTGACATCATGCGAGACATGGAGACCTGGTCATTTACGGTCCAGACAAACAGCTGCTTGCCGGCTGACTGTGCATTGCTGATAAAACGAGGAGTTGCCATTGCCATGTTGACGGCCAGGAAATTTACATCCAGTTTAGCTGTGTCGCCGATTGCCTTGGCGGAGAGCAGCCCGACAACCCAGTCCGGTCGCAGGGTGCGGACTTTCTGGATACCATCGTACTTTAGTGACATAATGGCAACGTCGCTGACCATATTGGCCTGCTCAACAATATCTACTACCCGCTGCTCAAGCTGCTGATCATGTCCATAATATTTAAGTTCGATCATGACCTGGGCCTTGCCCCGCGCCTCCTCCAGAACCTCGGCAAGGGTCGGCACCCGTTCAGCTGAAAATTCAGGGTCGAACCAGCTGCCGATATCGATCTCTTTTAACTGTTCCAGTGTTCCGTCCCATACCTTCAGGTTCACACCGGCAAGTTTCATGAAATCACTGTCATGGATCACCACAACTTCACCATCAACAGTTTCCTGGACATCGATTTCAATCCAGTCGGCCCCATCTTTAATTGCCTGTCGTATGGATGCTAGTGTGTTCTCCGGTGCTTTGCCTGCGGCACCGCGATGGGCAATGATCGTTACATTGTCATCTGTTCTGATATCGTTTAAGAGCGAGGTGCCAACAATTACTGCAATTCCGCCACAGGCAACAAGCAGCAGGGCTAAACGTGGTGTAGTCATACGCCATTGTCGGCCCCGTTTCTCCTGTGTAAGATCACTTATGTCCAGGCCGGCCCCATACCGTTTATAGAGTATCACCAGAAGAGAGGCGAAGCTTCCCGAGGTAAATGTTGTGATAAAAATATTTCCAAGTGACCATATGGCCACAAGCGCTCCCAGTACGACTACCAGCAAGTTGAGTGAATTGAAAAATATGGGAGCAATGTTGGAACCGAGAAATTTAATAGTACCCAGTACAATCGCTCCGAGAAGAAGTGCAGTGACCCCCCAGATACCAAATGTAAGCAGCAACAACCGCTGATGCCCTTTGGTAAGTTTCCTGCTTTCTTTAAATGAACTGGAGGGAGATACACCTCCAAACAGGATTAAAGGAAGCGTAAGGGACCAGGAGAGAAGTTTAGGAATAAGAATTGCAAGCATCGCTGCCAGCAGTATCCCTATAAGCAGGGCAGCAATCAGGAACTCTGGAGGTTTTTGCGAGAGATAATAATTGATATCATAGTCTGTTATCAAAAACCAGGCAACAGCCCCTCCGGCGGCAAGAAAAGGCAGTATGATTATCAGAAGTCGTGCAATAAGGTGGATGGTGAAGGAGAAGATTTTCGCTGCTCGTCTGGCGGTGAAATACAGGGGCTGCATTACACCGGTGTGCAGACCTTTTAAGCTGCAGCCACAGACAGCCATCATGGAGGCCTGTTCGAAGGCCATGATAGTGATCAGCAGGGCAGCAAACAGTATCAGTGCCGCTATCCCGGATGGAGTAAGCAGGAAATAGATAATATCCTGATCAGAAAGCATAGTCTTGCCGGACAATTGCAGCAGGAGCTTACCGACAATACCAACCAGCGGGGTGAACAAGATTACACCGAGTGCCACATAGGCAAGGTGTATTGCAAATATTTTTCCGATACCTTTTCGCAGGACTTTCAGCACTTCTCGGCTGATGGCGGAGATATTGTTTGCCATTAATTATTTCTTAGAAAAAATTGGTGAAGGTGCTTATCCTAAAATTTATATTGGAGATAGATTCTTCCGTCGGAATAATCTTCTCCGCCTGCTACATCTTCATCCTGGTCTATGAATGCATAACGAAGTCTGACACTGCAGCCTTCAAACCATCCACCAAGTTTATATTGAAGGTTGAAATCAATCTCGTCGAAGTCGGGAGAAATATTTTCACCCGAATCGGGAGTATTGAAACTGCCGTAAAAAACATCCGCACTCAAACCTTTTGCACCAAGTCGCTCAAAATTGTATTTAAGTTGAACTGCCCAGACATCCTCTTCAGCACGCTCATGGTTGTTGACCTGCATACTGACAATCCAGTCACCGCCAAAGGGAACACGGAGTTTATCGTCTCCGTTCGAGCCGTAGTAGGCTATAAATTTTGCTCCATATGCGGCCAAGCCAATATTTCCGCCGGCGGAAAAAGTGTCAATACTGCCATCTAATGCATCGCCCACATCCGTCTGGTTAAAATATTTCAGACTGGCGAATAAAGAATAATCGCTACCCATTTCTTGGTCATAACCTGCCTGCATATAAAAAGTATTCAACACCTCGTTGAAATAGTAATCCCAGCCTTGAATTTTGAACATATCGGACAGTTGCCAGACAACACCACCAGCAAGTGCGCCTTCATTTTCATCGAGATTACCGGTGATTCCGGATGTTATTGATTCCCAATCCTCAGAAGTCCAGTTCAGCCATTTTTCGATATAGTAACCATGGAACGCTACCTTCTCGATGGAATTGTTTACAACAGCAAAACCTCTATATTTCTTGGGAGTCAGACGGATGTCGTGAGCTCTGAGCCAGGGCGTTTCGATTTGCTGCGCACCAAGAATGAGATCGGTATCCCAGTTGTTGTAGCGCAGATAATATTCGTCAAGAGCCGCATAATTCTCGGCATCGAATGGAGTTTCTCCCAGTGCCAGAAGTCCCCTGTAAACTTCGTGATCATCGAGATTATCACCAACTCCTGTTTTAAAGCCGACTCCTGCACTGACCCCGTAAAGGGGCGCTGTCTCAAATCTGAGATTGCCACCGATTGTCAAGGTGGTCCTGTCCTCTGTAGTGCCGTCAAAAGTGCGGGAGAACAGCAGTGAGCGGATATTACCATTGAGCTTACCCTGGGTAAAAACACTGGCAAGACTGTCAGGTTGAGGTTCTTGTTCAGTAGTTGCCGTCGCCATAGTCGTAGATGAGACTGATGAGATGAGCAGAATTGCGGCTACCTTCATCGGTGGTATTTTTCCTTTTCGATTCTTCATCTAGATCTGTCCTCCTTGAGATTCCTGTTGCATTACAAAGGTACGGTCAGTAATTATATTTCATTTTTGTATAGATATTGAGATGATATTCATTTATTTGAGCAGTCTTTGTCAAGAAGTAATATTTTTTT
>MAXH01000253.1 GCA_001750925.1 Desulfobulbaceae bacterium S3730MH12 | reverse complement strand
TTTTAATGTTGAGGCATAATCATTCACCACATGAAATACCCAGAAGGCTAAAACTGGCCCTCAGATGTGTTTTTTAACATCTCTATGACAAGTCTGGATAACCAGCACAATACGTTTGAGCATATCTCGTTTTTGAATATCTTTTGCCGCGAGAGTTTTGCCTTCAATAAATTGTAAAACAAGAACACCCGGCTCAGAATACGTAATCAGGGGAGATACCAGCACTATAGGCAGCTTTACTGGCGGCAAGTTCGTTAAATCGCATCACTTGATGAAGAACAATATCGTCAGCAATTCGAATAACATATTTTTTCCCTTCATCCTCAACGATTTTCTACCGGTGGTATGGGGAGTATGACCTTCGGGAAAACACAAACTTCACCTTATTCCTGGGATCTTCAGAGATGCTTGACCAGTAATCTCAAAAGATAAACAGTAGAGATCAGTGGGTAAAAATAAACTACCAGGCCACGAGCCAGGTAACCTTGATGAAACGCCCTGTGCGGAGCCGCAAGCAGGAGTTGTGGGGCTGGGAGGATAAAAACCTTTGGCTACCCGATTATATGCTTTTTTCTTCAAATCTATTCAATTCTACATTCTTTCGGACATTATCCGGTTTGAATATACGACCATTCATTACTATATAGACACCGGGTACGAGAATCTGAGCCGCAGTGACGGCGCACCCTATATTAAACACTGCGTCACTATCTCGGAATTGAGCCGGATACATAGAGCCAGTCATTACGATCGTTTTATCTGAAATATTCTTAAGTACCTTTGCAGTATCAATCATTGCATCAGTACCGTGAGTGATGACTATTCTTTCCAATGAAGTAGACTCCACTTTCTTCCTTATCAACTCTCGGTCTTTATCTGTGAAATCGAGACTGTCTTTTTTTATAATAGATTCAAGCTCATAATCCAGAACAACATTAGCCCGCTCTAAAACCCCCTTCGCTTGTGGATCTCCAACCTGATATTCTGATTTCTGGTCGAAGTAAATCTTGTCGATAGTGCCACCTGTTGTATAAATTTTGATTTTCATATCTCAATTATTTAACTCATATAATGTAATCATCTGTTCGCCGTCCAGTTGGCAGGCAACTTTCCGGGAAGGAAAGATTAGACATACCACACAAAAAACGGCTGCGCCGATGCCAGCCATGGACGACCCTGCATTGCCGGTGGAGACCAGAATTATGTCATTGATATTAATTTTTTTGGCAGCAACGGATACAAGAAAGGAGGCCCGATTCTTAAACGACGATGTGGGGTTGGTGATCCTATTAGCGTCCGCATGAGGATTAGTCCGATTTTCTGTTGAAGACGGGGACCAGCTCTTGCGGGCGGCTAAAACAGGTGTGGGCACCTGAAACCTCCAATTCCTCTTTTGTGCCATATCCCCAGAGAACGCCAAAACCACGCACCCCGTTTGCTTTCGCGCCGATCATATCATGCTCGCGATCACCGACCATCGATGCTTGAGATATATCGATTGATTCATTTTTCAGGATATGCTGTATAAGGCTTTTCTTATCACCCCGTTGACCGTTCAGTTCGCTTCCATAAACACCTTTAAAATATCGGCGTAAACCAAAATGGTCTATAATCCTGTTGGCATAGAGTGATGGTTTCGATGTCGCGACATAGAGAGTATGCCCCACTTGCTGCAACGCACCCAGCGTTTCAGGAACATCCCTGTAGACTTCGTTTTCGAATAAGCCTACTGATCCGAATCGGTCTCGATAAATAGTTAAGGCCTCATTAACGAGTTTTTCATCAACAGTATCAAGCAAGGTGGCGAAGCTGTCCTTCAACGGAGGGCCGATACACCATCTTAAATTGGCCTGGGACGGTGATGTTCTTCCCAACGTGATCAACGCATGTGAAATACATCTGGTGATGCCTTGATACGAGTCTGTAAGGGTTCCGTCTAAATCAAACAATATGTTCATCCACTCACGATTAACTGTAATTTTAATAATTGTAGCTAGGTATTTACGCCTGCAGCTTTCTACAATCCCACTTCGCAGACGACTAATTAATAGAAATATTTTTGAAACAAGACACGCATATAACTTGTAACAACCTTGACCCAGATATCATTCATCGGTGGGTATTTCCCAGAAACATGAAAGCCTTACCGTGCCCTATTTATAGATCAATTGGTAATCTTAACACTTGCCGCGGATGTGAGCATTAACCTTCTTCCTTTTAAGATGACTAACAAGTATAAGTACTAGAATCCAGCACTAATCAACGTGTAAACCCTGGATTTACTGGCTGATACATGAAAGTTGAAAACTCATTTCACTAACAAATTTGATTGTTTTATTAGGTTAGAATGGTCGGAATTATTTTTGCGAGAATATATTCATACAATATATTGATTTATTGGAATAAATTATTCGAATAATCCTGTCAAATCAAATTTTTCTGTAAATCTTAGGTCCAGGATGTTTGAAAAAGACCTCAAGAGTCTGGGTCAAGTTGCAGCCCTGCCCTACTATCCTAATGCTCGTTTCTATTTTTACTTCAAAATATTCCTGGAATCAAAATAATGATATACAACAGACTAGTTTTGAAACTGTACTAAAAACGAATAATTTTCTGTTTTGGTAAAATATTCCATTTTGTGGTCAATGCCATGCATAGAGTGTATCCTTTTCATGGAGTACAGACGGTACGACCTTCCATAATATCTCTTTGCATTGATATATTCTCCCTCCAGTACAAAAACGTTTCGCCCAATACGATGGTCAAAATGCTGAATGTTACATCATATCCGTTTGATAGCCTAATTTTTTTCAACTGGTAGTTTTGAAGCTGTAATGAATACGAAGAATTTTCTATTTAATGGTTAATGCAGGCAGAGAGAAGCCTTTTCATGGAATAGTCTCAACTTTGACAGCATAGCGTTCAGCAAGAATTGCCAAAGGAAATCTTTACGAAGTAATACACACCCCTCACATACTCGCCGGTTTGATATCGACTAAACCGCCAAAGATGGCGAAGATTACAGTCAGATCAGCTTTGACACTTACCCGGTTATGCACTCTGAATCCCGAATTATACCGCCAACTGAGGATTTTCTTGATCAAAGCTCTTCCATGCAGTCCTTCCTGTTTCAGCATATTCAATACTGAAACCTGAAATAGCTCAACCAACGGCTGTAGATCAATATCAGGCAGGACATAAAAAATGTCACTCTCTAAGAATAATCCATCAACCACGAGGGTGGATATGCGAATGCCAACGGGCGCAGTCGCCGAAAGTCTGTATCACTAATGCGACTTCAGGAACTCCTGCTGAAGAAAAGCATTGGATGATAGTCAACTTGTTCAGTATTAATCATCCTCAAAGAGGAAGGAAACATATTCAAGGATGGAACGGGCCCATCTGTCATAGGCTTTTGATGTCAGGTTTATCCCATCTTGATTGAAGATGGATTCGCCTTTCTCTGCCATGATGTCGAAATTGTCTAGATAACAGCTTCCCGTTTGTGCCGCCATTTCCTTGATATTGAGGTTTAGATGATGGATGGCGTTGTCGACGACTACAGGGATTTTTGCCAAGGGAAGGCTGTTGACTATGATTTCCGCCTCTGGAAAACGACTCGTCAAACGGATGACTATTCTACGAAGTTGGTTGACGAAGGTATAATCATGCTCGACGACATTGTTCATGCCGGACATGATGAGGATAATGTCCGGTTTATGAACCTTATTCTCAACTTCCTGCAACCTGGCCAATAGTCCATTGACTTTCTCATCCATGACACCAAAACTATATACTTGGAAAAAGGGCATTCTTTTCTGCCAGTCATAGCTGGCAATGAAAAAATCACCTAAAAAGAGAAAGGTCCCCTGCGGCTTTTGTTTCTTTATCGTCATGAAGTCTGTTTTACAACCGGCCTCCGTGGCCGAAGTGGAGTTTCACAAAATTATATTGATACAATGATTTTCTTTCAAACATTTATGGCGCTGATCTAGCTTCCTCAGCTTTTGAGTCACCGTTTAACCCCTGCCTGATCTAGATTGTCTGCATGATCATAACGGACATGGCCACTACGGTCACCAATTTTTCGGGCCCTTGGGGTTCTCTGGAAACATCTCGGACGGGCAGCAAGTTAAAATGTGATAGGCATTTTTTGTACCCAGAGAACCAGAAACTTACTGTAGTTTCCCTGATCACCCAAAAGGATGGATCCGCATGAGGAGTGAGTGAAAAGATCTATAAATGTTAGAAAATTGATCCTTGTAAAACAAACTGGGTGATTGCCAGCATTCCGATGATCCCAACTATCACAATTACAACTGCCAATAATTTACGCCACAGCTCCACAGTATTACCCTTTTCCTATTAATAAAATCTCAATGTTCCCTTTACACTAAATCGACATAGCATTGTGAACTATATTAGCCTAACGGTATAGGTATTGCGAATTCACTTTCTCGTACAATGAGAAATGTTCTGGAAGCATCTTTATATTGAAGGTGCTGTTTTCCTGTTAGGTTATTCTCTATAATCTTGATTTTCTAAAGGTCAAAGACACCTTTTTATGTTGCTAGGTTTTTGGGACGACTTCTTAATTACATTCACAGTAGTTATGTTACGTTAAGTGATTGATTGGAGAATTGTACCTTCGATATGGCAATCTCAAGCCAACATAACCAAGATACGGCTCGATAACCCTAGTGAAATGCCCCGTGCGGAGCCACATGCGGGGTGATGTGGGAGCTTGGTTAAAACGCTCACCCAAGATCATATTTGCCAGAGGCGGGAGACCATTGACCCATAAGAGGAAGAGGATCATTCTGGCTGTGACAATCACCGTAATTCTTCTTTAAGTTCTCCGTTTCCGGAGTTAGATTTGACGTGGTTCCTCTTTTTCTTTACACTCACCCTTGATGACGTCGCAAAACTCTTCATCCGCTACTAAAATGGTGCTAGATCACATATGCAAACCGTCAAAGTCGCCATCTGCTTTCACCAGGATCTACGTTCCCTGCTCTCACTTGGTATGCGGGACCACGCAATTATCGAGCATACCATACACAGGCAGGCATCCATCAAGGATATAATCGAGGCTCTGCAGATCCCCCACCCTGAGATAGGCGCCCTGCTGGTTCAGGGAAAACCGGTGGACTTTACCTATAAGGTGTGTGATGGTGATCGGGTCGAGGTGCAACCTCTTATGGCACCGGTCAACCTGTGTCAACCAAGCCTCCTGCGTCCTGAACCGCTGCCACGCATCCGTTTTATGACTGATGCCAATGTGGCCAGGCTTGGCTCCCTGCTTCGGATGGCAGGCCTGGACACCCTCTGTCCCAAAGGACTTGATGATGCAGAGATCGCTGTCCAGGCAGTGCGGCAGGAATGTATTCTCCTCAGTCGTGATCGAGGGCTGCTCAAACGGAAAATCATTAGTCATGGTCACCTGGTTCGTAGCGAAGAACCGAAAAAGCAGCTTGCCGAGGTGATCAAACTCTATGGCCTCCAAGAGCAAATAACACCTTTCAGCCGTTGCATGCACTGTAACGGTCTGCTCAAACCTGTGGCCAAGAAAGATATCATCCAGAGTCTGGAACCACTGACAAGAACGTACTATCAGACGTTTTTCCGCTGCCCGGATTGTGCCAAGATCTACTGGTCAGGGTCCCACAAGTCGGGAATGAACAGGCTATTGAGTGCTGCCTTGTCGACCACCTGACTTCCACTGCACAATTTAGACTACTCCGGTGTAAAACCCTCCTGCCACCGGAACTTTACTGCACAAAGGGGTAGCATTACAACCGGGGATCGATATTGCCCGGCCCGCCACATTCCGGAGTATAACAGGTGATATTAACGAAATCGCACTTTTCATGGCACTTTGGACAGACCTCCGGTGGAGCTGCTGCTGTGATGGTGTAACCACAGTTGCTGCACTTCCAATAAGTCAAGCTGCAGTCCGGACAGATATCCCCGGCGAATTCGCCTGAAGCGGTATAACCACAAAGGGCACATTGTTTTCCTCTATCTTTCTGCTCCATTTGCGTATCCCCCTTTTTGATTGATCAGTATAGGTGGCCCATTTATGGACAGACACTAAATAACCAAGTTGAACTTTGGTGGTAATCAAAAATACAAAAGCCGAATCACCTTTTCCCAAGGCAACCCGACTATCTTCACACTTCACAGACCCGTGGCTTTCCGTCCCTGTCTTGCGACAGGTTTGGCTTTGTCTCGTATCAAATATTTTGAAACATTCTGTAACTTAATTTTATGATGTTTTTTGCATCAAGTCAATGGATTTACGTGGTGCTTCTTGGCGAGTCTTCACCATTTTGCTTTCTTTTTAGTGCATCTTAAGCCAAGGCATATCAACAACCTTTGAAATCCCTTTTTTCGAGAAGAAATTGGTTTGAGTTAGCCAGAGGATGAGTACCCAAAACCAGGAAAAAACTGATGTTTGAAAATTATTGATGTTTCCAGAGTCAATAAAAGAGATTCTGGAACCATCTTTGATCGTAAAATACTCCATTGTCCACTGGTTTTCAGGAGTTAATCTTGGAATTTTTCAGGTGTAAAGGTACTCCTTTTGGGCAAGTTATTGGGCTAAGATCAAATTAAACCTTAACAGGAATAACCTTTCGTTGAAGTATAATGCAACATTGGTTAGCTTCGTTGTGGCAATGTTAAATTCAACTATCAGTTGCTGAGATTACGTTATCAGGAACAACCTATACTTTTGATTGATACCAATTGGGGAGAAGTTTGATCTGCCAATCTTTAATTAAAAATCACAGGAGCAACAGCCTTGATTTCAGAAATATAGAAGAATTGAAGATCTCAGAAATGAACCTGTAGATGGACATAATTGGTGAAAGCGGTATCTTCCTGTACCTTGCCGCCCTTATACCCTTTCAAGTCCGGCCTTCGCCAGACCAGTTTCCTGGTCAGCGTTGCCCCCTCTTATATCAAATAGCTTACTTCAAAAAGCCGGCGATACTGCAAAATCGAATCATCGTAAACGTAACAGCATCAACCCTGTCCCAGACGATATGACCAATCGCCTCAAATCGCTCATGCGGCCGCCAACGTTTGTAGAGAACACATCAACAGCAACAATAACAAAATTCCACGCCTTATTTACTCCTCATATGTAAGATAATAATACCTGTTCAAATCAACGATACCTTTCATTCCCCCTAGTGAATTGTTGAACTCATTCTGAAACCAGTCGTAAACTTCCCAAAAATTGTCCTTAGCACGGTTTACACCGTATTTTTCAAGCCTTTGGAGATAGGTCTGACTGCCATCATATTGATCAAGGATTTCGAAGAAATCTGGCAAATCAGAGGCATCCAGAACGAAGAAATAATTGGGATAAGAACCTATAAATCCAGGAATGAAATCTGCTCTGTCCTTGCTTGGGTCAAGAACTTTTTTCTCTCTCAAGACGAATTTTACATTGTCGTGCCATCTGTCTACAACGACAGAAACGACAATGTCCTCTTTGTCTGGAACGTTTTTAATTCTAATCCAAGCAACATTGGTATTGTAATCTGAGTCGTGACGGAAAAAAGAGACTCCGGGTGCCGAAACAGCGATAAAACCATCAATAATGTCTTCAACGGAGTTATAGGTCTTCGGCAGCTCCGGATACACTTCTCCTGCCTGCAGGTAGTTAATGTCAAACGAGATACCTTCAACGGTGATATGTTCGTTCACTACCTGCTCTATGAATTCTCTTTTCGGTTCTGTTGTTTTATAGGCAACGTTTGCAGGGATACGCGCGGGCTCATAGTGAAGATTTTTCAAAGGCACGCCGATGTTCCACGAAGCCATCAACTCTTTCCGTATCTCATCTGGCATAAAATTCAGGAAATAACTTTCCCCTTCAACCCGCAAAGCATCCATATAAAGCCGTGTTGCAAGCTGATGTCCAACATTTCCATAGATATCAAACCCGGCAACCAGAGAGTAATAAATCCGCTCGAGCAGTGGAAAATCGACCACCCACAAGGTTTGGGGCAAATTACCGAGTGCCCCCCGGTGAACGGAAGCACTGTCAAAGTGCCTGAAGACCGTAAGCACGGGTTGGTCGGCTGGCCGATTGCCCTTCCAAATCGCTTCAATCCCCAAACCGTCCGGATATATGGCGCTGTAGAATTGCTGTCTCGCCGAAAAGTAGTCAACCGCCAACTGGTAGTGCTTATTTTTCAACAGAGCCCCCCTCCCCAGATTATAATCGCTGCCATTTTCACTAGGCATCCTTAAATTGTTTGCTTGTAGCCTTATAAATCCGGGATATTTCACAGCTAGGTCATATTCGGGATCGAGGAACATGATCCAGAAATGATCATTGATCACATTCAGTGCGATCTGCCCCTTACAAACCGGGCCACGGATGAATGTCATAATGGTGTAGTGGGCATTATCGAGAAGCCATTGATACCGGGATTTGACTGGAATCTGCTCGTAAGTCTTGAACGGATTAGCACTTGTTATCTTGTTATAATCAACAAGGTGCGGTTCCTGAGTCCACTCTGGTGAGATAAACAGTTCGTTAATACGTCCATACTGCTTCTCATCAAGTGGGAAAACCATGTGAGTTTTATGTACGATCGTTGAATATATCTTCCGAAACCGATAATAAAACTGCCCCACACCAGGATCATCATATGGTCGCACTGTTGCTATAATATCGATGTCCTCTCCAGGACCCGTTTTTGAACGAATCAACTCGTAAAATTCATTACTGCCGGTTTCGAAAGTAATATGTGCCAGAAACAAATGCTCATACAGATATCGTGCTGTCATCCGGTACTTGGGGTCAGGATTATTAAGAAAACCTTCCCATTTTCCAAGCATCCCAAGATCTTCTTTGGGGATTGCAGTGAGAGCATCCTGCTGCTCCGGGTTTGGTCCCTGGGCGCCCTGCATCAGCCAGCCGACGACAATATTGTACTCAGCTTGCTTGAGTGGAGGAAAACCGAATGGCATTCCACGGTTGGGATGCTTTTTTAGATACTCTTTCAGCTCGTTCCCGTTCTCGGCACAAGTCAGGTCACTCGCTTCGGGAAAATATTCCCCACTGACATCAGGGGAGAGCCGCTTATGATCAAGAAGCATATACATGATTGATTCATCATATTCCTGAGCTCCATCCTGCTTTACGCTGAAAAAACCCTTCTCTCGCCACTCACCAGTCGAATGGGCATCAACAAGCAGCCTGCTCGGATTCATGGTTTTTAAACGGGCGCCGTTATAGATTTTTTCCTTATTGGCGCCGCGATCCAGCCCATCCCAGGAGCTGAGCTTGAGCTGGCAGGGAGAGTTGTAACACGAGTGACACACAACACAGCGCTTTACAAGAATCGGCTCAACATCTATGAGATAATTAAGCTGACGGGAAGGTGACTCAAATTTATAAGCAGGCGCTTGGGGAACCGGCACGGCACACCCTGCAAGAAACAAACAAAATAGAATAATAGAACAGAATAATAATCGCATAGTCTCTCCATGGTGTGTATATGAATTAGGCTCAACGGTGATTATTTAATTGCAATCAAGGACTGTTGAAATCGGTCAAGGCTGATCAACATTGTCTCTTTCCAGGTTATTTTCATGTAAAAACGCTCCATTACTCAGAAATTGGATAGTTTGAGACTGTACATGCTCAGAATTCATGATAAACGAGTGGCTCTCGTGAACGACGATAAAATCAGTTATCCCATCTAGTGTTGCCCGCTCGACCGATACTTTGCCATCATTGGCTCCTTGAAACAGAGTGAGCAGCCATAAGTCAAAAAAAGCCTAATTACCTTTGTCCAAACAACTCGGCTACTTACAAATTCCTTGGATTTCCATCCCTGCCTGGCACCAAGTTTGACCTTGCTTGTTATCAAAATAAATGAAACATTAATTAAATTAGTTTTATCACGCTTTTGCGTCCAGTCAAGGGAACAGCGTGATAACTAATTGGCAACAACTAGAGAATTGCAATCTCGTATAAGATTTCTGTTTTTGATGATGGTAATTATTTCAAAAGCAAGTGTGAACAAAGCGATCATCTGGTGCTTAAACATGTTGCTTGAAAAGAGAGCAGTGTGCCATTTTTTAAAACTTTTCAGAAACAACAGTGTAGTCGTATTTTATAGGCGTATATTTGTTCTTTTTCACCTTTTTAATTTTGGGTTTCTTGAAAGGTATCCTTTCATAAGGAATTTGACTGAGCAGGTGAGAGATGTAGTTGAGTCGAGCACTCTTATTGTTGTCTGAGTTGACGACAAACCATGGGGCATGTGTGCTGTCTGTCGCCAAAAACATTCTATCTTTTGCCTCACTGTATTTATCCCACAGTTCCTGCGCTTCTAAATCCATAGGACTTAGTTTCCAATGTTTGCGCGGATCTTCAATCCTTTTTTCCAAGCGTTCGAATTGAACTTCCTGGCTCACTTCAAACCAATATTTGATCAAAATAATATCATCATCGACAATAGCTTTCTCAACAGCTGGTGTACGCTTCAAAAAGCGATAGTACTCTTCGTCTGTGCAAAAGCCCATGACCCGTTCAACACCGGCCCGGTTATACCAACTGCGGTCAAAGATAACAATTTCACCTGCTGCAGGAAATCGTTCAAAATAACGTTGAAAATACATTTGAGTTTTTTGACGGTCAGTTGGAGTGGGCAGAGCATTGACCTGGAAAACCCGTGGACTTACACGCTCAAGAATGCGCTTGATAACGCCCCCTTTACCTGCGGTATCACGACCTTCAATATACGATAATAACTCTCTTGCCTTCCTGGTTTACCCATCTTTGAAGCTCGCAGAGCTCAACTCGACTGTAGTGCAGCGACAGGAGAGTTATATAGCAAACTCCGAAATAGTTACTCTAGAGAGCGTCGCCGCTTGGAATTGGGGCGAAGACTCAGTCTTTCTCCAAAGGTACATCCACAGGAAGATCAAATGGTGATGTCAAACCAAGATCACTCATCCACATGATTCCTCCCTGAGGCCTGTCTATTGATGCTTGGTTGTATATGAAATCGTAAAGCGCATTTGCATCCTTTGAAGGCACAACCACATCTACTCTTTTTACTAATGTGGGTTGAGGTAGCTCGCCAAATTTTGTTTTAGCATCTGCTAGAACAGCCAATCCCATACACTTCGTAGCAAAAGCCCTCTTTATTTTTTTTTCATCTCGGAGTATTTGGATCAGACTCCTCGCTGTTCCATCATTCGGAAGTATGCAGGATATCAATTTACAATCTTCACGGGAGGGTGAAGGTTGTTCTGAATGATTTATTCTATCCATAGGTAACCTTCCTTTTATTTATTCTCATCAAGTTTAGTCAGAACACTCTTCGGAATATATGTCGAAGCTTTAATCAAAGGTGTAAGGTATATAAACCCCCTCCCCGGTACATCAAGATCAACCGCCTTGTATATTATGTCATATACAAGGTCTTGCTGTTCAGAGGCAACCAGCAGCTGTATAATTTCTTTTTCAGCCTCGACAGCAATACCCAGTATACCAAAACGCTCACGGACACCTACGCCCCTTACATGATGACTTGTACAACCAAGCTCTGCCCCCACGCTTCGTGCCGCTTTTAAGACATCTTCTCTGAACCCGCTTTCAACTACACAGGTCAGCATGGATAAATCTGTTATGTAGGTAATGTTATTATCACTCATATTATGGCTTTTGCCTCCTGTTCACTCGTTGCCTTTCTTTCGGTTTTAGCAAGTTCTCTCTCCGTATAAGCTTTATATCGAGCCCATAGTCCTGAAATCATAACAGAAATAATAGGGCCAATGGATGCCATACAAAGGATGCCGAATCCTTCGATAGCCTTCGTTGCATTTCCAAGGCCCAGCCCCATTGCCAGCACCAGCGGTACCGTGATTGGGCCAGTAGTAACACCAGCACTGTCCCAGGCTATATTAACAAATTCTTCGGTTGAAAAGTAGGTGAGTACAATAGCAATTATATATCCGGGTAAAATAAGCCATACCAGTGGGATGTCGAATATAAGTTTTGCCACACCGAGAGCTATTCCAAACCCTACGCCTATTGAAACCGCCATAACCAAAGTCTTTTTCTTGAAAACGCCATTGGTAAGATTTTCAGTCGTCGAGCCTAAAGCACTTAATGCCGGCTCAGCAAGTGTAGCGCCATATCCAAGGAACCAGGCAAATACAAGCGCAAGCGTTAAACCCACTCCATAAACATACAGAGGGGAAGATGATTGTCCGACCACTTGCATGAACGCTGTCGGTACCAAAGTACCTGCGTTATCACCGAGTTTTGAAAGGCCGTAGGTGAGACCTAGATTAAAAATGCACATACCTAAGATTGTGAGACCAATTCCATAAAGTATCTCACCCTGCTTTTCAAGTTTCTCTTTTAACAGAAACGTGAGTACAGCAAAAAGAAAAAGAACGAGCGGCAAAATGGCCCGAATACCAAGTAATATTTCCTGTCCTGGGCTCTTTTGATACCAGGAAACATTCATTGTCTGAGCTGCTTGTGCAGCAAGCTTGGCAGATTCTATGATTTCAGCAGGGGTTACGGTGTAACAGATATAAAATGATAAAAGCAAAACCCCAAGGATTGGAAAAAGTGACGCCAGAGTAACAACACCAAAACCTGATAAGCCTGAATCGCCCTTGCCAGCTGATGCAGCTATGCCTATACCAAGCGAGAGAACCAAAGGCACTGTGACTGGTCCTGTTGTAACAGCTCCACAATCCCAGGCCAAACCAAGTATCTTTTGCAGTTCTGGATCGAATGCGGCAATAATTGTAAGGGCAAGAACAGGAACCAATGACGCGTAAATCAGCGGTTTTAGACTCCAACCATAGAGGAATCGAAGTGTTCCGAGTGCTGCTGCTAAACCGACACTTGCCCCTACGACCAGAACCAGTATTTCGGACCACTCATTAAGCATTGCATATAAATAAGGTGCCTTCTCAACAACGACATTTCCGCCCGCGGCCTTGAGTGCGCTTATGGCCGGTTCAGCAAACGTAACACCGATCCCAAGCAATACTGTAATAAGCATCACCATCGGCAAAGAAGATTTTCGAGGTAGCTGCTTACCGATGATTGTACCAAAGGGCATCAATCCGAGCGTGAGACCTTCCATGAAGAACATCAGGCCGACAATTGCAGCAAAAAGACCACCCATTATGATCCAGGAATCCTGGACCAGTTGTCGAAGTATAAAAAGCTGGAACAAAGCAAGGTAAACTGCCAGAGGAATCACAGCCTTTACCTGCTCCATAAACCGAACTGAAACATAAGGCCTCAGTAGCTTAACTGTTTCAGTGCCGTTAAGTTTGACCTGTGGAGAAGGTATGGGGATTATTTCCCCATTTTCATCTCTTCTGACTTTTTCAACAAACTTGTTGAGACTTATCTCATTATGGCCGGTTGTTAAAAACCTCTGGTAATCCCCCATTCGATGGTATTTCCCAGGCATAATTGTATTCCCTTTTATTAAATTTAAAAGTAATAGAACTTACCGATAAGATTGGAAGAGTATAGCAAAATTTACATAGTGAATACAATTCATATAATGGTAAGTACATTACAGGCAGCCTCGGTACTAGCATAAACTGCTGTTTGCTCTGCGTGGTAACTCTCTGCTTCCTCCGTACTCATTAAATCGGAAGGCTCATATCCATCGCCGCGAGGTCCGACCTGGCCACAAAGAACCGTTGGGAGGTCACCTTTTTCTTCTCGAACACTTGCAATCAATTCAATCGCCTCGATGTTAAATTTTTTGTGCCTTGTCTCTTTTTACGGTTATTTTCTCCTTCTTTTCATCAAAAACTTTTCCAATTCATGCACGAACACAACAGATGCCAGCAGAATTGTGGCACATACAATTTTAAGCCAATCACCGATACGATGACTCACTGTTCCACGTCGAGTATCATTTACTCTTCCTCCTCCTCCCAAACGAGAATGATTTGGGGATCCATCAGCGACCAATATTGCTTATCAGAGGATAAGCTGGGACCCACCAGTAAAACTGGTGGATTACTCCTTTATTTAATATCAGTCAGTTCTTTCTCTATCTTTCCCATACTAAATGGACTTTTTAGATACAAGACGTATCTCAGCCAAGAAAGATACTCCCTGGAAGACCGAAAACCAGCATTTTAAAGGGAATACGAAATTGGCGTTTCAGAATCGAGAAGTACTTGAAAAAAGTCCTGAGCATGCTCAGCATAGCATTATTCATTTTTACTTTCTCTTTGTGCCTGTATTTCCTTATATTGCTTGATTGCCTCTCGCGCGTTGAATAGCAAACAATCTTTTCCGAGAAGTTCAGGTAAAGCAGTACGACGGACTTCTTCAAGTACACTGGGATTTAAAGCCACCAGCCATAGCGATATACTACGCTCTACCATGCGTTTTTCTTCATCTATAAGTACCTGCAAGGCAGTGTATTCAATATCTGGCACCCTACTCATATCGAGAACCACCACCTCAGGTTGGTATTTCTCGATATATGCGTCAACCTTGTCGGCCACATTTTGAGCATTAAGAAAATATATCCTTCCTTCCGGTCGTGCTATTAACATACCTTTGACAGTTTCGTCATCGGGATGATCTGGTGATAATGGCCGTAATACATCGGTACCTCGTTTACGACCAATAATATACACAGGTGGGTTTACCGTTTGGCTTGCTAAGCCAATCAGTGACACGATAATTGCAACCAAAATACCTTGCAACGTTCCAAAAACCAAAACACCAAGACAAGCAACCAGTGCCCAACGAAATTCTTTACTGCGCACTTTGCGTATAGCAACAAATTCAGTTGGTTTGATAAGGCCGGCTGAATAAACTATAACGACAGCCGCAAGAGTTGCATTGGGTAGTAGGGCTAATAATGGGGCGAATACAAGCATTATAGCGACAGCAGTACCTGCAGTGATTAAGGATGCCTTTTGAGAGCGAGCACCTGCCGCGCGAAGTACGGCAGTCTGTGAAGTGCCTCCGCCAGCAGGCATAGCACCGAATAGCGCTCCCCCTAGATTGGCGGCGCCAGTGGCAATGAGTTCACGGTTTGCATTAATAGGAGGGTCTGTTCGCTTGGCAAAAGCTCGACCAGATGCAATTGATTCTGTGAAACTCATCAGTGCAATACCTATAGCAGCCGGAAACAATTGTTTGATCAAAGCAAGGTCAGGTAGTGTCAGTGATGGCAGTCCTTTCGGAACCAGTCCAACGGTTGATACTCCGAGGGTATCAAGTCCAAGGAGCCACGAAGCAGCGATACCACCACCCACAGCCACCAGGGGTGCTGGCGAATGTGGCCAGAGATATTCCATACAGATCAACACGAGGAGTGTAAGCGCTGACACAGCTATAGTTATTATCGAGGCCTCGGGTATATGCTGCACAAGGGATAATAGATCCTGGAAAAAGCCCTGTTTCGTGAAATGGATCCCAAACAATTTCGGTACCTGATCGAATATGATAACCATACCGATACCAGCTTTAAAACCGGTGAGAACAGGAGCTGATATAAAGTTAGCGACGAAACCTAATCGAAGCACAGCGGCTAACAATAGTATTACTCCGACTAGTACTGTCAGCGTTGCAGTGGCCGTAATCAGTAAGGTAGGATTGCCATCCGGAACCGCTAATCCAAGCTGTGTACCTACCAGGATTGCCAGTGTGCTGGTTGAACTTACGCTCAGCACACAAGAAGATCCGAGGATAGCATAAATTACCATTGGCACGAAAGCAGTATAAAGACCGACTGAGACTGGCAGGCCCGCGACAGTTGCATAAGCCATTGCCTTCGGCAGGACCACTGCTGCTGCAGTAAGTCCGGCAATTAAGTCTAACCTGAGAGTTGTGTTTCCTTTCCTGGTATTTATGCCACCTGTTAGATGACCCATGCCTATGCCTCCTAGCATTAAGTGATGTGAGAAAACATATTATTTTTCCTTCTTGCCGATCATAGTTGCTGCGCCAAGGAGCTCCATGAGGATGTTTAGACCTGGTATGAAAATACGAGCCTTGGGTCCAGATGAGTATATTCGCCTGCTAAAGCAAAGAAGTACCAAAAGCTTATTACTGGAAACTGCCACCAAGGGCAAGATGGAGATTTACTCGATTAACCAGACGCTGACCGGCAACATCCATTTCTGCAATGCGTGATGCGATCCATTTATTTTCAACGGTTAAGACATCAAGCAGAGTGATTTGACCAATCTCATACTGCTGCATGGTCTGGTCGTATGCTTTTTTATTTTCTCTCACTTCAATCTTCAGATACTCCTCCCGCTTGAGGAGATGTTCTTCAGCGGCTAGAGACTCTTCCACCTCTTTAAATGCTTTTAATGCTGTTTGAGCATAAGCTGCAATGGTTCCTTCCTGCACGGCTGTTGCTTTCTCCACTTCAGCCTCAATGGCTCCGCCTGTATAAAGGGGGCCAAAAAGACCGGCACTTAGCCCAGCGATGGCATCATTTATAGTGTTTAAACCAACTCCAAGGGAGAAACTAAAACGGGGAAGATGGAGAAGTTCTGCCTCCTTTTGTTTATAAAAAGCTGCAGCCACCCGATGCTCGGCGGCAATGAGATCTGGTCTGCGCTCCATTATTGCAGAGGGAATACCTGCTGGAATTGGTGGTGGTACAGCAACGAGTTTATCTGCTGTTTTTAGATCAGCAGCCGGATAGCGACCGAGCAGCAGTTCCAGACTGCGGAGTGCCTTTTCGGAGGCTGATAACGCATCCCTTGCTGCTTCTCCCGCAGATGCAGCTGCGCCGCGAGCCAGATGAACATCCCTCTCTGTTCCCTTGCCAATTTCCTGCATGGCAACGGCAACCTCAACTCGTTTCTGCTGGAGTTTAACCACATCTTCGGCAAACTGATGCTGGAACTTTGCAGTGTTTGCCATGAACCAGCCATTGGATACTGATGCTGCCAGTGATTGTCTGGCAAACTGATAATCTGCCACAGTTGCCGCTGTTTCCTGCTCACTGCCGGCAATATCGGTTCCGATACGACCCCAGACATCAGCCTCCCAGGATATGGCTAACCCTGCTGCCCCCCCTCCCTTACCGGCACCTGACCCATCATATTCTGTATCAGCATACCCTCCAGCATAACCGACCGTTGGCTTAAGACCAGCTTCTGCCTGCCGGGTCAGACCATTGGCCTGATCAACCTTGGCTTTGGCAATTTGAAGACCGGGGTTTGCAGCAAGCGCCTCGTCTGTAAGCTTGATCAACGTTGAATCATTAAAACTCTTAATCCAGCCATCATCTACAGTACCCTGCTCAGCCTTTGCAGCAAAGTTATCCGGTACCCGCTCTTCCACAACCTCGCCTTTAATGGATGCTGTCGCCTCCTCCTGTGTAGCCACAGGTCCTGCACAACCATGGAGAAAAAGCATTGCAAGTCCTGCCGCCACACCGCTGACGAGATAGCCTCTGCTGTTCTTGATATTCATCATTTGTTTATCCCTGACTCATTAATGAAAATGTATAAAGTTACGCCAGCTTTCCACGCGCAGTAATATTCTTCTCAAAATTTGAATATGGTGGGCACGATGACTGTATATTGCCACAACAGCATCACTACCCATTGGAATATAGAAGTCGCTCATATCCTGTTCAAATGTCAGGATTACGGGTATTATCCCTGCAGGAAACTGCTTTGACAGCGAAAACATATCTCTTCTTGAGGAAAGCTCACCTTCTGCAAGCGCTGGTAAGAGCCCTGCAACTTTGGCTTGAAACACCCTGCCTGGTATACCCGGATAGATCACCTCTGCCTCATTGCCAACTTTAATATTCTGCATGGGCTCTTGACTGAAACCAGCTATAAATACCTCAGTATCAGCATTTATAAAAGTCATCACCGGAGCCATGGGTAAGGGGACAGCCATTTGACCGGGACGTATCATGAGATGAGTAACAAAACCATCGGCCGGTGCCCGAACAGTGCAGCTGTCAAGATTAAATTGAGCCGTTCCCAACTGACCTTCAAGGCTCTTGACCTCTTTTTCGTACAGGTCAACATCAAATTTTGCGCCACCTGCGAGTTTGACAAGTTTTCGGGAATCTTCCAAACGCTTTCTGGAGAAATCGAGCTGGGCTTGGAGTGTATTTACCTGACTTTGAAAAGGAATGGGATCAATCTTGAACAGAATATCCCCCTTTTTCAAGGGAACGTTGGTCTGTACCGGGATCTCAATCAATTTCCCACGTACATTGGAAACAATATCGGTTGAGATAAAATAGCTCCTGGCAACCTTGGACGAAGGATGAAAATAGGCCATGCTCATCAATATGGTTCCAAGCATAATCACAGCGCCAAGAAATACTGTTGTTATTGTCCACTGGTTGACCGGAATTTTGAAAATCTTGATAATGGCCCAGCAAAAACCAAAGTAGATCGTGAGTATTATCAGTTCCATGCTTATGCCTCCTTAG
>MAXH01000252.1 GCA_001750925.1 Desulfobulbaceae bacterium S3730MH12 | reverse complement strand
TTGTAAAAACTCTTGACAAGCCCGGTTCCTATATAATATAAATTTTAACCTGTATATACTGGTTTATAATGAATGGAGAAGGCTATACAGGCTGTCCCGAATGACGTTTTGCGTGACAAGAAAATCTAACAAACAATTTGGAGTTATCCTATGTCATTGGAAAAATTAAGCAAACTGGTTGAGGCGGGTGAGGCTGAAGAAACAAAAGCACTTACTGAGCAACTTTTAAAAGACGGTACCGATCCCCTGGAAATGATCGAGACCCTGACAAAGACCATGGCCCATGTAGGAGAACTCTTTGCCAAACTTGATATTTTTCTTCCAGAAATCATGCTTTCCGGAGAGGCGCTGACCGAAGCCGTAAATGTTCTCGCTCCATATCTGGAGGCAAGCGGAGGACGTGAAATTAAGGGCAAGGTCATCCTTGGAGTGGTCAAGGGAGACCTTCATGAAATCGGCAAAAATATCGTTAAATTGATACTTGAAACCAATGGGTTCATTGTCAAAGATCTGGGCTACAACGTGGATTCCCTGGACTTTATCAAAGAAGCTGAGGCCATGGGGGCTGATTTTATTGCCTCTTCCTCCCTGATGACTACCACAATGCCTCGCCAGTTGGAGATTATAGAAATACTTAAATCAAAAGGAATTCGAGACAATTACAAAGTCGTCATCGGCGGTGCTCCGACATCTCAATTGTGGGCTGATAAGATTGGCGCAGATCTGTTTTGCTATGATGCCAAATCAGCACCGGAGCTATTTACTGCGATACTGGCTGATAAGTAGTCCCTATTCAATTAAAAAAGGTTATTTATAATTTAAGGTCTGTTTCAAATAAGACCAGGAGATAATACATGTCAACACTCTATCGGCACTGGGAAATAATTGATCGCGCAAGAACCGGAAAATTTATGGACGAAGAGGATTTTTTACCAAAACATTTCTCTCCGACTTTGAAAAAACTCATTAAGAAATATGAAATCAAATATGATCCCAAAAACCCCAGTCCCACTGATGACGCCATGGCGGATCGAATCTGGCAGGCGGCCTGGGACTTATTCAGGGAGGTAGGTTATTATAACACCGACTCCCACCGTATTATCGAGGTCACCGACGAAGAGATTAAGGAAGCCCTCTATATGGCCAATGATCAATACGTGGTAGGTGGCGGGAAAGATGCCCGTGTAATGAAGCATCGTTCGATAGAAGACCCTGAACCACCTTTTTGTATCATGAGCCCGGACATCACCGTCGATGAAAAGTATCATCAATCCATGTGTATGGCTTACCTCAAGGAGCCACTCCTGGACGGCCTCTGTGGTCCAATTTTGGAAGAAACCTTTGGCCATTTGATCGAATCAGGCGGACCAACCGAAATTTCTGGTTGCATTCAGCATATCCAGAACCAGAAAATGGCTGCACGCCTTCTCGGACGGCCCGATACTTTTATGGTTGCTGTGGGAACGGCAGAACACGATTCAGGCCAGATTGCCGTCTCCAATGATGAATGGGGGGTTCAAAAAACCGACGCCCGGCTGGTGGGTTCTTTAACCGAATTCAAAACAGCTGATACCTTGTTGAACAGATCTCTTCACTATGCCCAATATGGCTGCTACACAGGGAATCTCACCGGTGCAATCTACGGTGGCTGGTGTGGCGGATCGGAAGGTACTGCCATCACAACTGTTGCATACAGCCTTATCGGACTCGTCATCCATGGAGCGATGTTCAATCAGCATTTTCCTTTTCATCTTAATTACGTTTCAAATACTACTCGGGAACTTCTCTGGCCGATCTCCATGGCCGGACAGGCTCTATCCAGGAACAGCAATCTGCTTTATACCTCTAACGGTTTTGCAAATGCGGGTCCAATGACCGAAATGCTCTTCCGTGAGGTTGCCGTTCACGCCATGGTTTCAACGGTTTCAAGCTGGCACCTGTGGGAAATGGCTTCTACAAGGAACAAGTACCGCAACCGTGCAACACCCCTTGAAGCTCGACTGGGCTGTGAAGTAGGCCATGCCGTTGCCAGGCAGAAAATGTCCCGTGAACAGGCGAACGAAATTGCCAATAAGCTGCTGGCAAAATATGAAGACCATGCCGGAGATGCTCCTATGGGATCCGAATATCATGAATGTTACGATACGGCAAAAGCTGTTCCGACTGTTGAACATATGGACATGTTCCGTCGTATCAAAGATGAAATTGCTCAAATGGGAGTTGAGTTCCCGTACTAAATAAAGACAAGAAAACCTCAAACCACAGAGGACACAGAGAGCACAGAGAAGGAAAAGGTAGCTTCTCTCCATGCTCTCTGTGTCCTCTGTGGTGATAAAATGATAAACTCGTAAAAACCTTTTGCCAAAACAGATCCCTGGACTTTCGTCCATCAAATCAGATGTCTCAGTTAAATCAGTGGCCCGCTATTTCGGGGGAAATAATTACATTGCCGACAAAAAGACAACCGACCGAATTCACCGTGCAATTGATGAGGCGTCCAACCTGATTTCCCCTAATGGAACCTATACGCTTTGTTCAGTTTCCGAGATGAAACCCGGTGAAGAAATGACTCTGGAAAACGGCTCGAGGCTGAGCCTGCCTGAATGCTTTGTTGATCCCGGCACCCGCCTAGTCGCAGCCGCCATCGGAACTCTTGGAATCAAACTGGAAAAACAATGCCGACAACTGGCAAACGGGGGTGACGTATACGAGTCTACCCTCCTTGATAGTGTCGGCACTGCTATGCTTGATCTTTTAGGTGAGAGGATTTCCAATGCAATTGAACAGGACGGCACACAAATTGGCCTGGCCAGAGGGTTGCGTTTTGCTCCCGGCTTAGAGGGCTATCCTCTCGAACA
>MAXH01000251.1 GCA_001750925.1 Desulfobulbaceae bacterium S3730MH12 | reverse complement strand
TCGTGTTTGATTTTTATCAGTCTTTGCGAGAAGCTCGCATGATAAAAATTGAATATGAAAATGTTTGAAAATCAAGAAATTTGTAGTAAAAAGCGGAAGAAACTAACTCATAAATCCGTACGATACGTATTGCCGATACGTATTGCAATTTTCTAACCGTACATTACTAACTCAATTCAGAAATTATAAAACAATGGAAAAAACAGAAGAAAAAGAAAGCAGACCTCTGGATTTCATCCGTCAGATCATAGCAGAAGACCTCAAGAGCGGAAAACACCATAATATCATCACTCGTTTTCCACCTGAACCCAACGGTTTCCTCCATATAGGTCATGCAAAATCTATTTGTCTTAATTTCGGTATAAAAGAAGAAAATAATGGTGTCTGCAACCTGAGGTTCGATGATACAAATCCCAGTAAAGAGGAAACAACATACGTCGAATCGATTAAAGATGATGTAACCTGGCTTGGATATGAATGGGGAGATCAACCCTTTTTTGCTTCCGACTATTTTCCTCAGCTCTATGAATTTGCAATCTCCCTCATAAAAAAAGAAAAAGCGTATGTCTGCCGACTCTCCCCAGATCAGATGAGAGAATACCGCGGTACCCTGACGAGACCTGGGAAAGACAGCCCCTGCCGAAATCAATCTATTGCGGAAAACCTTGATCTGTTTGAACGTATGAAGGACGGCGAATTCGAGGAAGGCACTCATGTACTCAGGGCGAAGATCGATATGGCTTCTCCCAACCTGAATTTGAGAGATCCGGTAATCTACAGGATACTCAAAACCACTCATCACCGTACAGGAGACACGTGGCAGATTTATCCAATGTATGACTACACCCACTGTCTCTCCGATATGCTTGAGAATATCACTCATTCTCTCTGCACCCTTGAGTTTGAAGACCACCGCCCGCTTTATGACTGGATACTTGACACTCTTGAAACCCCCTGCCATCCCAGGCAGATAGAATTTGCCCGACTCAACCTCACATACACTGTGATGAGCAAAAGAAAGATTATGCAGCTGGTGGAAGGCAGCTATGTCGACGGATGGGATGACCCCCGCATGGTCACCCTTTCCGGCCTTCGCAGGCGTGGATACACTCCGGCATCCATCCGAAATTTCATTGAGACCATAGGTGTTGGAAAAAAGGACAGCTGGATTGACATGACCGTTCTGGAGAACAGCATCAGGGATGATTTGAATACCAATGCAGCAAGAAAAATGTGTGTTCTCGATCCGGTGAAGGTTATCCTCGACAATTACCCCGAAGAACAGCTTGATGAAATGGAGGCGAAAAACCACCCGCAAAACCCTGATATGGGCACCCGTAAAATACCGTTCACCAGGGAACTGTATATTGAGCGAGCAGATTTTATGGAAAATCCACCACGGAAATTCCATCGCCTGGGCCCCGACCGAGAGGTACGCCTGAGATACGGTTATCTCATCCAGTATGTTTCCCATAAAATTGATGAAGAAACAGGAGAGATAATCGAGATTCACTGTACATATGACCCTGAAACCAGGGGTGGTTCAGCGCCCGATGGACGTAAGGTGAAAGGCACTATACACTGGGTCGCCGCAGAAAAAGCTGTACCGGTTACCATTCGGTTGTATGATCGTCTGTTTATGGTGGTAAACCCTGAAGGCGATAAAGAAACACATTTTACCGACCAGCTTAACCCTGACTCCAGGATAATACTGACCAAAGCGATGGCAGAACCGGGGTTAACAAAACTGCTACCGGGAGACTGTGTCCAGTTTGAGCGCCAGGGATACTTTTGTGTAGACTCCGTCGATTCGCAGAATGACACACCTGTCTTTAACAGAACAGTCACTTTGCGGGACTCCTGGGCAAAGAAAAAATAGATCCTTTTATATATTTTAGCTGCGTGCATGTTGGAGGCGACAACGGTTAGTTGCCCCTAAAAATATTACCGTTTCTTAAAAAAGATATTGACTCATTCCTTTGTTTGTCTTATTTAAGACAAAACAGAGGAAAGGGATATGCGCAGAAAACGAGGAAAAAAGAACAATGGCTGTTTTGCTGACAAGGTAAGAAATTGTTTCGGCGGAAACCATTGTGCCCTCAGAGGAGCACCCGCGTCCCTGAAAGACTGCAAAGGAAGAGTAAAGGTGTGCAAGGTCAACGGAGACAGGAAAATATGTGCCAGAATGGCATCTATGGGCCTTTACCCGGGGGTTGAAGCTGATATTATATGCGCTGAGAAAGGTAGCCGGTGTTTGCTGAAAGTACATGGCGGGACAATCAGTCTCGATCCGGCTATCTCGGAAAATATACTGGTAACAAGTCTGTAAATTAGTCAGGACACGTCACAGTGTCCTTTTATTTTGCTTAACGAATTAGGGCCGCCTAATATAATGATCAGGTGAAGTATGTTGGAAAAAATAATCATCTTATGCATCGTTGGATGCTGTGCATTTTTCATCGGCCGCAGGTTCTACAGACAGTGGAAAAGTGCAGCCCTCGGCAATGCAGTATCATGCTGTACTGATGGCTGTTCATCGTGCAGCTCCAGTTCTTCCTGTGAGAACAACAATACTTAAAAACAGAAGAAATTCAGCCAATGCAAACTGTAGTGTTACGAAATATGAAAAAAAATCAAAGCGGCATTATCAAAGCAGTCAGTGTAGGCGGCGTGTTGGGCAGACGCCTCCGCGAAATGGGTTTAACACCCGGCACTGAGATCTCAGTATGTGGTCGTGCACCACTCAAGGACCCTGTGGCAATCCGCGTTCTTAACAGTATACTCACGCTTCGCAACAACGAAGCTGAACACATCCACGTCCTGATCAATAATAATCAGTAGGCTCTCTATCCCTGGTATTACACCAATTTTGACATATCCAACTACCTGCCAATGCAACTGAAAATCGCTCTTGCCGGCAACCCGAATGCCGGAAAAACTACCCTCTTTAATCAACTTACCGGTGCCAGACAACATGTTGGAAACTACCCCGGCATTACTGTAGACCACAAGGAAGGCTGTCTCCTCCACAAAAATAAAAAAATCACTATTACCGACCTTCCCGGAACCTACTCAATGACCGCCTATTCGGCGGAAGAACTTGTCGCCCGTGATTACCTGGTCAACGAAAAACCGGATGTTGTCATTGACATCGTTGATAGTTCCAACCTGGAGAGAAACCTCTACCTCACCATTCAGTTTCTTGAACTTGGAGTACCACTTGTTATCGCTCTTAATATGATCGATGTTGCAAAGGATCGAGGTATTGAGATCAAAGTTGAAAAGCTGAGTCAACTCCTCGGTGTTCCTGTTATTCCAATCATCGCAAGATCCGGTTTTGGTGAAAAGGATCTCCTTGAAGCTGCAATTGACACGGCTTCTACCTCAAACAATGGCAACACTACTCTGGACATTTCCTATGGTAAAGACCTTGACTCCGCTTTACCTGAGCTCATCTCTCTGATTTCAGAAAACAATTTTATGACCGATACCTATCCGGCAAGGTACACGGCTATCAAATATCTGGAAAATGATGAGCAAATTCTTAAAAAGGGGCGGCAAAACAACACAGAGATTGCAAGCCGGCTGGAAGAAATTGTCGACAAACTGGCTGATCATACCAGAAAAACTTTGGATGTTTATCCGGAAGCGATCATTGCCGACCAGCGCTATGGCTACATAAAATCGATCATCAGGCAAGGTGTTGAAACCCATCGATTCGATACAGATCGACTCTACACCTCCGACAAAATAGACAAAGTTCTCACCAATCGGTTAGTTGGACCAATAATTATGCTTCTGATCATCTTTGGTCTCTACCAGTTTACCTTCAGCTGGAGTGAACTGCCGATCACCTGGCTGGAATCATTCTTTGGCTGGCTGGGGGGGATTGTTGAAAATACTCTTCCTGACGGGCTGTTAAAATCGATGATAATTTCCGGTGTCATCGACGGTGTTGGCGGAATATTAGGTTTTGTTCCTCTGATTATGTTCATGTTTTTTGGTATCGCCATCCTCGAGGATTCCGGCTACCTGGCGAGAGTTGCCTTCATGATGGATAGGGTTTTCAGGATGTTCGGCCTCCATGGATCGTCGGTTATGCCCTTTATTGTCTCCGGTGGTATTGCCGGTGGATGTGCTGTACCGGGAGTAATGGCAACACGTACACTGCGTTCTCCCAAGGAGCGAATGGCCACCCTGCTGACAGTCCCCTTTATGAACTGCGGTGCAAAAGTCCCAGTTCTGGCACTGCTTATTGGCGCCTTCTTTGCTGAAAGCAAAGCTCTTTATATGTTTCTTTTCACAATGCTTGCCTGGGTGGTAGCTCTTCTTGCCGCAAAACTGTTAAGAACAACCGTTTTAAGGGGTGATCCCACACCTTTCGTCATGGAGCTTCCCCCCTATCGCTTCCCGACAATCAGGGGCCTGCTGATCCACACCTGGGAGAGAACCTACCAGTATATAAAAAAAGCCGGCACTGTAATCCTCGGTATTTCCATACTGCTCTGGGCACTCATGACCTTTCCCGGCCTGGACAACGAACAAAAGGGGTTCTTTAAGCAGCAGCGTCAAGAAACCATCTCATCATTTTCTCAAGAGACAGTGAAAGAGCTTGATCTGAAAAGCAAACCTTCATCTGAAGAGGCCATTGCTCTCGCCAAAAAACTCAATACCATTGATAACGCAGAAACAGAAGCGGCGCTCCGTTATTCAATTGCGGGCAGGGTTGGCAGATCAATGGAGTCAATTACCAGGTTCGCCGGTTTTGACTGGCGAACCAACATTGCTCTTATCGGAGGTTTTGCTGCCAAAGAAGTTATTGTTTCAACATTGGGAACAGCCTACTCAATGGGTGAAGTCAATACTGAAGAACCGGAGTCTCTTGGCGAAAGACTCAAGAATGACAGTAACTGGAACCGCGTTGTAGCCGTTTCAGCACTGGTTTTTATCATGTTCTATGCCCCCTGCTTTATAACAGTTGTCTGTATTGCCAAGGAGTCATCATGGAAATGGGCCTTCTTTTCCATAGGGTTTAACACTTTCTTTGCTTTTCTTGCCGCTGTAGCTATTTATCAGATAGGCATGTTTTTCCAGTTGGGATAATATTTTCTCATTCCCGACATACAACTAATTTAAGGGTACTCTGGGCGACAGTGGAGTCAACCTGTTAAAGCATATACCATTTGCTGGTTTTGCCAAACCTGGAGTTCTGTTCCGGAAACAGTAAGAGAGTAAATACGACCTGGTTCGAGATCAAATCCAATTTCATCCCCGGAAACTACAAAAAGTGAATAGAGTTTCTGCTCATCCTGGTATAGAAAATGAGCAAATTCGCAGTCTTTGATAGTGCAGACCCGACCTCCTACAATTTTTATATTCCCCGCAGGCAAGGTATTTAACTTGAAGGAATGTTGCAGATTATCCTGCCCCCACTTCGTTACATTCTCTATTTTTTCAAAAAGTGGCGTGACCCTGCCATGGTCACGATGCTCCTGGACAACGTATCTGCCGAACTCATCCATGGAGGAAAAATTCCCTGGAGCAGGCATAAAAACGAAGAAAAGAACAACAACTGCCACCATGGCAACCGCAGCAGTAAGCCCCCCCATGACTCCACGTTTCTTCCCCGGTTCACTCAAGCTCCGATCAACTTTACCGTACATTCGTTCATCCATCATTTCATACTGAAACATCTTTGCAACAAACCGATCAAGTTCCTCATCTTTTTGCAGGAGATCCTTACACCCTGCACATTGCACCGCATGCTTCATTGCTCTATCTGCTTCAGAAAGATCATATGTGTCCCGGTTTTCCAGCCAGGATCTAAAAGTTGTGCAATCCATTGTTAAATTCCTCCTCAAGGCTACATCTTCAACCCTATCATCTGAACTATCTTCCCCTTACTCATTTTACGGGAAGATGACTGCAGCAGCCCTTTTTTCAGATAACTCTTTCCCCTTGCAAGACGTGACATCACAGTTCCTATAGGTATGTCGAGATATTCAGCTATCTCCTGATAAGTCATCTCTTCCATATAGTAGAGAATGAGAGGGGACTGGAATTTCTCAGATATTTTTGCCAGTACCTGATGCAGTTTTTTGTTCGCATCTCTCTCAACAAGCCGATCCACAAAGCCAGAACTCTTCTCATCTTTTACATAGTCAAGATAACTGGTGCCATCATCAAGATAGGGTCGTCTTAATAACTGTTTTCTCTCTTTTAAAAAATGATTACGAAGAATTGTGAAAAGCCATGCCCTGCAACTCTTATCATCACGCAACTGCTGGAACTTTGAATAGGCAGTGAACATAGTCTCCTGGACCAGGTCTTCTGCATCATACCTTTTCCCACTATATTTCAATGCAACATTGTAGAGAAATTCAAGGTGGGGATATGTGAGTTCTTTAAATTTCTTTTTATCAACACGCCGCAAAGCAACCATACCTTCCTCCGGATGAAATCTTTATGACTTCTACTTACCTTTAGGAGATATCAAAGATTTATTTTATTCCAATTATTGATGGAAGACTGAAACTACAGAACCACCGCGGCGGTTATCTCCAGCACCTTCAACACCTGGAATAACCGCATGAACGCCGCCAAAATAGACATTCTGCTGATCCCAAAGATTGACAGGGATAACCTTTTCTACACTTTTTACCGCTGCATCACTGAAGCCTGGTTCAAGCTGCAGGCAATCTTCATCAAGGTAAAGTCTTGGCGCATCAACAGCATCCTGCAGGGGTCGATTAAAATCAACGACCTGGCTCAGCACCTGGGAGATTGCTGTACGAATCCGCTTTGAACCACCGCTACCGATCACCAGCTTTACCTGGTCATCCTGCAACAGGAGTGAAGGCGACATCATTGAATAGACTCTTTCCCCCGGTTCTCCGGAATGAAAGCCGCCGGGGTGAAGATCATCTTCTCCCATCATATTATTCAGCATAACCCCGGTTCCGGGAGCAAAGTACCCGGATCCTTCGCCATTTGAGCAGGTCATGCTAGCGCAATTTCCCTTGGAATCAGCAACACTAATATGGGTAGTTCCCCTGCTGAAAAGCCGCATATTCTTCTCTGCGGCTGCCACCGCTCTGCCATCCTCAAGAAATATCTGAAAAGCTGAGGGTGATGTGATTCCGGCAGACCGCAGCCTTTCAACCTCTTTCATAAGAGATACCGACTTGACAAGATACTCCCCAGACCCCCATTTATAGTCAGGCAATTTTTCCCTTCCAGATAAAAAAAGTGCCAGTCCAATAAGAGTTCCCCCCATTGAGGGATCTGGAGAGGTAAGAAATTGATAATTTCTATATGGGACGGAAAGCGGTGCCTTTTCCAATACTTGAAAGGCTGAAAGATCCTCCGCAGTTAACAGTCCACCACCATCTTTCATCTCACTATCAATTTTGGAGGCTATTTCGCCGCGATAGAAGCTCTCATCCCCTTCAAGGCAAAGTTGGTCAAAAAAATCCACAGTCTGCGTATTGATAAGTGTATCGCCCTCTTCAATATATCTTCCACCAGGTTCATATAAACGTCGGCCTCTCTCCGTAAGCGTCATAATCGGATAAAGCAGGTGGAGAAAATGGGCCTGCTGGTTATTCAATACATGGCCAAGAGCCAACTCCCTGGCAGGAGCAACCACATCCTCAAATCCCATACGGCCGAGTTGTTTATGGATATGCAGCAGCCCTTTAAGAACACCGGGAACAGCGACAGAGCCAAGACCAACATTAAAAACCTGAGTAGATCCGGAGAAATCAACCGTTACCGGGAAAAAATCCGGTTTCCCTGTTTTTCCTTTAGAACATCTGCCGGGAGTATCTACAAAAAAATCAAAAAAGATATTTTCTCCACGATCTTCACTATGGCCAAGCATCAGCCCGCCACCACCCAGACTGGTAAGCGCCGGCTCCGCCACCGCCGCAGCAAATCCTGCTGCAACAACTGCATCAAAGGCATTGCCGCCCTCTTCAAGAGCAATGCCTGCTGCCTTGCTCACCAGAGAATGGCCGGATGCCACAATAGATCTATCATACATTCTCACAACCAGAATTCTCCCCATAAAGATTTAACTACGCTTTTCAGACTTTTCGATGTCCCGTAGCAACATCGCAGTAAATCAGCACCGGTGCCATCACTCAGAACTCTTTCAATATTCCCCATATAGCGCTCCGCCCCAAGTCGCTGTGCCATGGGATCAATTCTTTCCAACAGTCTGATTGCTGCTTCGCGCAGTGATACTCTCTCCTGAAACAGCATTCCGGAAGGGTCAAAGTAGGTTCCTTCCAGTCCATACCTGGCGGCCTGCCATTTATTTGATTTAATGATATGCTGATTTAAAGGCGGAACTGCCTTTGTCTGCTCAACAAGTGTTGCCACAAGGGCTTGGACCATCGCTGTAATACCAAGAATATCGGTAAATCTTACCGGCAGATCACATATCCGAATCTCTAATGTGCCAAAATCGGGATGCGGCCTGGCATCCCACCAGAGATCCCGGATAGAGTTAATTACACCAACTGACTGCAACAGGTGAACCTCTTCCTTAAACTGATGCCAGTTCTCAATATGAGTGTATATTCCAGCCAGCGGCAATGCTTCGAAAAGTTTGGTTCTGTAGGACATCAACCCGGTATCCTCTCCCTGGGAAAAAGGGGATGAAGCTGTAAGAGCAAGAAGTATGGGAAGATATGCTTGAATGTGGTTACAGACCCGTACAGCTGCCTCTCCATCCGGCATCCCTACATGTACATGCAGTCCCTGGGTGATGAATCTCCGACCTACCATCTGCAATTCCTGCATAATGGCTTCATACCGTGCATCTGTTGTCAAAAGTTGTTCACGATACTTTGCAAAGGGATGGAGGCTGGCTGCAAAAAGTATGGCGTTATTCTCTTCCGCCAGTTCTTCCGCCAGACTTACAGTCTGCATCAGATCATTTTCCACATCTCTTAGCGAAAAACAGATACCTGTCTGGATCTCAAGAATGGATTGAATAAACTCCGGGGAAAGCCGAGGCTGAAGAAGCCTGGGTGCATTTTCAAGAAGAATCGGCGCAAAGGGAGCGAGATCATATGTGTTTTTATCAAGGGTCTGGAACTCAATCTCAACCCCCAGAGAGTAACTCGAACTCTTTACAAACTCGAGATCTCTACCGGCTACAGCATCTCTTGCTTCGCTCATCTGAACCTCCTCCAACAGATCAGGATACCTTTGGAATAATTACTCAATACGAATTGCTCCGACATCTTTCTCAGTATATGATGATTCCTGTTCCTCCCTCTCTTCTTCTTCAGAATCAACTTCCACAACCTCAAATTCATCAAGAACAGGTACTTCTGTCCTTTTCTCCACAACTGCCTCTTCCCCCTTCTCTTCGATAAAGTCATTGTCTTTTTCCGAGTCGATCTGAAAGAGCGGAGAGGAATCACTGAAAAGGTGCTGTTTAAACACAGCGATGATACCATCCATGGTTTCTAATATGGTAACCAACTCCCAACCGGCCCGCCCATATTCGTTAAGCGATAGTTCAACCTCTGATTCATCAAGAAAGGCGCTACCCAGTAAGCCTTCCTTTTTTAATGCAAAGTGTACTGTTTTATAGCTCCAGCGCATGGTATTCCACCTTGGTTTGAGTCTGAGAGAAAAATAGGGTAATATCACTTAATTCAATATTATTTCACCATTTTATCATTTCGAAACATTCCTTCAAAAACGCGGCCATCATCCCTGGTGAATATTCCCTTGCCATCCCTCTGTCCAAGTTTAAATTCCCCTTCAAAACGACTGCCGTCAGTGGAGATCAATGCACCCTCGCCATGGGGAAGGTCATCGCGAAACTGCCCTCTGTAAAAACTGCCGTCAGAATAGACAAGTTCACCGGTACCGTTAAAACTTCCATGAGCAAAATCACCCTTATAATGACTGCCGTCGGCAAAGTAATATTCCCCTCTCCCTGAAAAAAGATCCTCTTCAAATTCACCGGCATATCGTGTCGAATCCGGGTAAGTGAAAATACCATTGCCATGTTTTTTACCAGCAATAAAATCGCCTTTGTACTCCCTGCCGTCTTTATGGTGATATGTCCCATAGCCGTGAATCTTACCCTTCTGCATAACTCCTTTATAACTATCGCCATTTGGCAGGTCAAGCATTCCAGTACCGTGCATCTTTCCATCCAGAAACCTGCCCTGATACTCCTTGCCGTCGGAAAAAACGATATGTGCACTTCCTGTAAGGGGTGATCCTCCGGCTCCATCTGTCACGATTCCGTTCCGTATGGGATATTTAACTGTTTGTATTGGAGGGTCTGGCGGTTCTGCCACCTGACCTTTTTTCCCCTCAGTCATCGAGCTCAAATCAATGTCTTTTTCCTGGATTTCCTGCTGTTCATCCACCTGCTTCGCCACAGACGTTTGTGGCCGACCATCAATAAATTGACCGGTAAACGACTTACCGTCACTGTATAAAATAGTTCCCTGGCCATGCATTTTATTATTAAGGAACTCGCCCTTATACCTGGATCCGTCGGCAAAAAGAAGGTCTCCGACACCACTTCTTTTTCCCCTGTCATACTCACCTTGATAGACACTCCCGTCCGGAAGTTCATGAATACCCTCCCCCTGGGGCAGACCGTCAGCAAAGCCACCTTGATACCTGGAACCATCTACATATTCAAATGTCCCCTGCCCATGACTGAGATTGTTTCTAAATTCACCACTATATTTTCTGCCGTCACTGTACCAGAGTGTGCCCTCCCCATCGTATTTATCGTCAACAAACATACCCTGGTATTTTTCACCGTCATGGGCCTCAAACAGACCATAACCATGTCTGTCTTTATCACGGAACTCACCGGAATAACTACTGCCGTCGAGATACTTTCTCGTCCCCTCGCCAGCCGGTTTGCCGTTATGAAACATACCATCAAACCAACTCCCGTCGGCGTATTTTAACTTTCCCCTGCCGTCGATGATATTATTTCGAAATTCACCCTTATACTCCCGTCCGTCCGGAGAAATAAGAACGCCATCACCATGGAACAACCCATGGCTGAATTCACCCACATACAGAGTACCATCACTCCACTCCATCGTTCCCTTGCCATGGATAACATTTTTAAAAAATTCACCCTCATATGTTCTTCCATCAGGTCGGTGTAATTTTCCTTTTCCATAATACCTGCCATCCCGAAATTGCCCTGAATATGTCGTCCCTTCAGGCAGAACAAGAGTACCCTGTCCGTGAATGGCGCCGCCCTTGAATTCTCCTTCATACCGTCTGCCGTCATCGGCTACATACATACCTTTACCGTTTCGACAGTCACCCTCCAGGCACTTCCCCTGACTTTGCCCGGAGACTGCAAACATCAGGAAAAACAGCAGCAGGGCCGGAAGCAACATTCTTTTACTCAAAAGTCTTCTCCAATTCTCTGTTTTCAACCTGCTTGAGCATAGGCTTTACCAACTTCTTCGGCGATAATCCCTATGCCGCGATAAACATCCTCATCATTTTGAGAATAGGTTACCCTCAGACATTCATCCCTGTGTTTCCAGTCACCATCCAAACCCGGGAAAAAATAGTGGCCGGAAACAACCAGTACCCCCCTGTTCTTTAACCGTCCATACAGCTCGAGGCTGGTAATCGGCAGATTTTCAAACCAGAGCCAGAGAAACATTGCTCCTTCAGGTTTATGGATTTTACAGGGAATATCGCCAAACGCTTCCCTCACCGCGGCCACAGCTTTTTCCCTTTTAGCAAGGTAGAAAGGCCGAATAAGTTCACGGCTCACCGTAGTTATCTCACCACTGCTGACAAGTTGCTCCGTAAGGACACCACCAACACTTGTCGGAGAAAGTGACATGATTGCATTCATACCGCCAAGAGCCTTTATAATCTCCTCTCCAGCAACTACAATCCCTGTTCTAATCCCCGGCAACCCAAGTTTCGATAGTGAAAGGCAGACAATACTATTATCATTCCAGGTGGATCTGGCTTCAGTATAGATCATACCCGGAAACGGCAGGCCGTAGGCACTGTCAATAATGAGAGGAATATTTTTCTCTCTGGCCAGCCTGGAAAGCTTTTCAAGTTCGTCGTCCGTCACAACATTTCCGGTAGGATTTGTCGGCCTGGAAACGCAGATAGCACCCACATCTTCTCCAATCACTAACTGATCAAAATCAATATGGTATTTGAACATGCCTCCATCGAGGAACTCAATTTCAGGCCTGATGGACACACAACAATCTTCCGTCAGTCCAAGATCAGCGTAACCGATATATTCAGGTACCAGAGGTAGACATATCTTCTTCGTCCTGCCATTGGAAAAAACACCGCTGAACATATTAAAAAGAAGAAAAAAAGCTGTTTGACTGCCATTGGTCAAACAGATATTTTCAGGTCCAACATCCCACCCCTGATCCTTTCTCAACAGCGCTACCAGCCCTTCAACAAATTCGTGATCCCCCCGCGCAGGGGCATAGGTGCCGGCTAATCGTTGAAAGAGGAGAGTGTCATCACATATTTCTTTCAACCTTGCACGCATAATCTTTTGAAATTCAGGAACATAACCGGGGTTCCCACCTCCCATCATGATCATGCCCTCCCCTTTAGCGGTGTGGACGTCCCCCAAATCATCCATAAGCGAGAGTATCCCCGCTTGACAACTCATTTTTTTTCCAAAAAGTGAAAACTCCATCATTCCAGACCGATCCTTTGTCAGTTGCCGTTTAACTCTGCCTTTGCAGCCTTCTCGCAGCCAGAAATCGAACAAATCTGACAATAAAAAATATCGTAACCAGGGAGAACAGTATCCTCCCCCACAGTATTCCACCTAATTTTCCACCAATCGCAGCCATCAACAGGGTATCTTCAACCAGGCCGTGGCACAATCCCATCATGGCCATAGAGTTAAACACCTCCTCTCTTGCCATCTTACCTTTACTGGTCTCCCTGATTATGAGAGCACCACCGTAACTTAATCCCATGACCATGCCGACAACAGTCACCGGCGCTGCATGACGGCCCATGCCGAAAACAGGGAGTACCGGGGCTAAAATTCTTTCCAGCAAACCAAGAACCCCGATGACCTTGAGAAGACGCATAATGATAAGAATAGCAAAAATGATTAAAACAATCAGACCAAGATTTTGCAACTGTTCTGCACACCACTGCAAAATTGATAAATCTTCTGCTGCAGCTTTAAAAAAGATAACTGCCTTCTTCTGCCAGAGATCCAGTTCAAGACAAGCCGTGTTTAATAAAAAAGAGTATGCAACTGCTCCACCCAGGCGCAGAAGAGCAATAGGTATAAGATTGGCCCCGGCTTTTTTACTCACACTGAGTTCAACCGGCAGGGAATGAGCAATCAGCATTGCCGAGCAGAGGACAGTTATTTGTGCAACCGTCAAATCAAGGCCTGGTGCAAGAACGGCAAACACGGCAATACCGCCATAGAGACTGGTCAACATGGCCGTTGCCCAGACAAGGCCAAGGGGACCGGGTAAACCAATAAAGTTCATCACCGGTTCTAACAAAACGCTAAGATATGATATCAGACCGAGCTCTTCAAGAATTTTGGTTACGATAAGAACGGGAACGGTAATTTTAAATAACCCCCAGCTTGTCAGCCAGGTCTCAGCTACAAGAGAAAGAAAAGCTCCCAAGACACCCTCTCTATTTTCTTTATCCATTTCTTCTGGCATAATATCAATCAATAGATCCGTGAATCTAGGTTACTCCAACTCTTTTTAAAACAAAAGATAAGCGTAGGCTTCGAGAACCCAAACCGCAGAAGAAATAATTTATCTCCCGGCTTACAAATACTGCAGATTTAAGCAGAAATGGTTATACGAAAATGGAATTATCCTGGGAATCAGGGGATTATTTTTTTGGGAAAATCGAAAATGAGCAGGGAGCCACCACCTGCCGTTTTTTTAAAGCCGCCTTTACCTCGATATTCTATACCAACCACTCCACAAGTTGGTACATTGAGAAATTGATCACCGGTAAGATACTCAGCCAGTTCAGTAATTGTGGAATTATGACCGACTGCAAACAGAATATCGACATCGCTGAGATGATATTCAATGACATTGAGAAAATGCGATAGATCTGCTAGATACAACCCTTTATCGTAGGTAATATCTTCTTTCTTAAAGCCTGTGCCTTCGGCTATATCGATGGCTGTTTTTTTCGCACGCCTGGCTGGGCTTGAAACGATGCGCTGGGGAAATATACCGCGGGCGGAAAGCCTCCCGGCCATAAATGGTGCATTTTTCTTTCCACGTTTATTCAGGGGTCTGTCAAAATCACTCAGGTCAGGCTGAGACCAGCTGGATTTGGCGTGTCTTATAAGATAGAGTTGTTTCATTTAAGATTTTTTAAGAAATTGTTTCCCTTGCTGGTTGATTTGATGAGACAGGATCAGGATCTGTAGTCAGCATTAATTTTCACATAATCCAGTGAGAAATCACATGTATAAACCTCTTCACAACCGGCACCTTCTTTAAGATCTATGCTGATGCTGAATTGTTTTTTCTTGAGAATTTTTGTCGCAGCTTCTTCAGCCTCCTTGCCAAGAAACAAACCGTTTTTAACAATCATAACATCACCAAAGGCGATATCTACACGCTCCTGATAGAACCGAACTCCGGAGCGGCCCATTGCCGCCATGATCCGCCCCCAATTGGCATCTTCACCAAAAAAAGCTGTCTTGACAAGGCTTGAAGTTGCAATAGTTCTTGCGATCTGCTCTGCCTCATAATCCTCTTTAGCCCCGCATACCCGTATGGTAATAGTTTTTGTCGCACCTTCACCATCGGCTACTATCTGCAGGGCAAGATCCTTCAGAACATTTTCAAGGGCATCCTGAAAAACCAGCCGGTCTTCCGGAGCATCACTGTCAATCCAGGGGTTATCGGCTGTACCGTTGGCCATTGCAAGAACCATATCATTGGTACTCGTATCACCATCAATAGTTATTCGATTAAACGTTCTCTCTACGCCTGCCAGGAGAGATTTATGAAGCTCCGGAAAACTGATCTGGGCATCTGTCAGGACAAAGGACAGCATGGTTGCCATATTGGGCATAATCATACCGGCACCTTTTGCCATGCCCATTAATTTCACCTCTTTGCCGCCGATAGTGACACTGCTGAATGCTGTCTTGGAGACGGTGTCAGTGGTCATTATCGCTTCGGCAACTTTACCAAAATTATCGGCGGACAACCCATCTACCAGGGCAGCCATATTGTTCTCAAAAGCGTCCAGGTTGAGTGGTTCCCCAATCACACCGGTTGATGAGAGTTGAACCATATCATCAGGGATACCAAGAGCATCGGAGACCATCCTGCTGGTTTTCAGACTACTCTCTTTCCCATCTGGACCGGTGCAGGCATTGGCACAACCGCTGTTGACCAGAACAGCCTGTGCCCGCCCTTCTTTTAACCTTTCAATATCAATCAATACAGGTGCGGCCTTTACCTGATTAGTCGTGAAAACCCCTGCTGTAACACACGGTTCATCACTGTATATAAGTCCAAGATCAAGTTTGTTATCGTATTTCATGGATGCTGCAACTGCAGAATATGAAAAGCCTTTGATGTTCATTCAGATCCCAATAAATAAATAATGTTTTCAAATATTTCCGTGCCGGTTACTCGACTCTGTATTTCACCATACAGATGCTCCTCTCCTCTGTCCCGGCCCTCATTTATAAACTGTATTTACCACTTATCCAGCTGATTACGCTACTATTAAATAGAGATTATATGGTAATCTATACATAGATATGGTTTCATTCAATTGTGCAAAGAAAAAATAATTACTCGTCTTAATCGATAAAACAAACTTGATGGTCTCGTAAAAAGTTCCCGACTCAGTCATTCCTGTACAGGTTGAAATTTAATTTTACGACACCATAAAACTTACTGAAAATATGGAAGCCACAGCCCTGCACTGGAGTTACTCATTGTTCTCCACAGTTATCCTACTTGCAGATCTCTTTATTCGCATTGGTCTCTCATTACGAGTGATCATGCGTAAGCGCCCCTATGGCGTATCACTTGCGTGGCTCATTGTCATCCTTCTGATCCCTTTTATTGGTGGTTTCTTTTATCTGCTTTTTGGTGAAAACCGAATATCTGAAAGGCGCGTTGAGCGGGCCAGGATGTCCAGCAGCCGTTACCAGCACTGGCTGAAAACCCTGAGGGAAAGAGCACCCGTCTCATGGAATGGACTCAACCCGGAATGTGAACCGCTTCACCGTCAGGCTAAAACCCTTGTAGGAATACCGGCGATGACCGGCAACCGGTTGCAACTCATTGATCACCCTGAAGAAATCCTCGCATCCATCTTGAAGGATATCGAAGCATCACAATCAACCTGTCATCTCCAATTCTATATCTGGGAAGAAGGTGGCAGAGTCGACAAAATTGCTGAAGCATTGATCCAGGCAGCTTCCCGAGGCGTAGTATGCCGAATTCTACTGGACTCCATAGGTAGCAAGAGTTTTCTTAAAAGCAAAACTGCTGCCGCCATAAAAAGTGGTGGTGTAAAAATAGAGGAATCACTACCGGCAGGTATTATCAGACTCCTTTTCTCCAGGATAGATATCCGCAATCACCGGAAAATCGTAGTGATCGATGGCAAAACCGCCTATACCGGCAGCCAAAATATGGTTGATCCTGATGTGTTCAAGACGGACGCCGGGGTTGGCAGCTGGATCGACGTAATGGTCAAAGTTGATGGCCCTGCTGTGGAAATTCTTGGAGGAATTTTTATCAATGACTGGTTTCTGGAAACAGATATTGACCAGTTTCAGTCCATTTCACTGCTGGAAGATATTCAGCAAATCAGGCGCATAGGCGATATTCACCCGCGCACTGCAACAGGCAGATCAGCCGTCCAAATCGTACCGTCCGGTCCGGGCCTCGCACCTGAGGCAATTCACAGCCTTCTCCTGACAACCATTTATGCAGCACGCCATGAACTTATCATGACAACTCCATACTTCATTCCTGATGAACCGTTGCTTGCGGCCCTCAAAGCTGCAGCCCAGAGAGGTGTAGATGTAAAAATCATTGTGCCGGAAAAAAATGATTCCATCATGGTAAAATATGCCAGTCGTGCCCGTTATGAGGATTTGTCCGAAGCCGGTGTAAAATTTTTCCTCTTTAAAGGTGGTCTCCTGCACTCAAAGACAGTTACCGTCGATCGGGACTTCTCTCTTCTGGGTTCAGTCAATCTTGATATGAGAAGTTTCTGGCTCAATTTTGAGGCAACACTTTTCATCTACTGCAGAGAGTTCACCAGCGACCTTTTGGAAGTCCAGTTCGATTACCTGAAGCAATCAGAAGAGTTGGATATTACGAGTTTTGCTCAACGAGGTCTGATTGAGAAATTTAAAGAAAATCTTTCACTGCTCGTTTCTCCTCTTCTCTAAGCCATATACGATTACTCCCACTTTCAGAAATCTATTCTCAAATGTTTTTGCCTTCCCTCCATTTTTTTGTTACATATTAATGTGGTGAATTGGATCACCTCATTTTCGTACACTCAACCCATTTCCTGTTCTGAGCGATTAAGGATTTTTCCATGGCCGAAAAAAAGAAAACTCCTGCTAAAAAAGTAGCATTTGATCCGACCAAAGGCACAACCGCCATTATCCGTACTGTGGTTGAATCTTTGGGAAAATCAAAAAAAATGAAAGGCCCTCCCGGGAAGAGCCGTGTAATTGGGAATCTTTTAAACGAGAGACATAAAGAAGAGATCGTTGAAGCTGCCCTGCTGAAATATTACTACTCCGAAGAGCTCAAGCCCTATCAGGCGGAACTGATAAAGATGCAGGAGCATCTTGAACGGACAGGAAAAAAAATGATCATCCTGTTTGACGGCAGGGATGCCTCAGGTAAAGGCGGAACAATCAGACGGGTCACCCGCTATATGAACGAGAAGCGATACAGGGTTACTGCTCTAGGCAAGCCGAATGATTACCAGAAAACAGAATTACACATTAAACGTTATATTGAACAGTTCCCCCATGGGGGCGAAATTGTCCTTTTTGACAGAAGCTGGTATAACAGGGCGATGGTTGAGCCGGTCATGGGGTTTTGCACCAAAGAACAGTACAAACGCTTTCTAAAAAAAGTTACCTCCTATGAAGAAAATTTCATACTTGATGGTGGCAAGACCGTCCTGCTGAAACTCTACTTCTCGGTGTCAAAGGAAGAACAGGCACGCCGCTTTGAGAGAAGGCGAAATGACCCGTTACGTCAATGGAAACTCAGTGAAGTTGACCTCCAGGCCCAGGAACTCTGGGATGAATTTACCGAAAAGAAACGTATTCTCCTGCAGAAAACGCACAAGAAATACTCACCATGGTTTGTAATTCGTTCCGATAATAAACACCTGGCCAGACGTGAGACGATGAAACTTATACTCAATTCCGTAAAATACAGAGGAAGATCCAGATCACTTGATTTCAAAATGAGTTCTAAAATTGTCATCCCGGGTGGTATTGAATATAAGAATATGACAAAAGAGAAAAAGAAATACGGTACAGCACTCGGGTAATTAAATATTCAGGAAACAGAGCCAGAGCCAGCAAAACAGATGAAGTTCTCTCACTAACAACCTAACTCCATGACCTTTTACGAGACTACTAACTATGGCAAACAAATCAGAAAAGAAGAAAGACAAACGAAACAGCCCTTCTAACAAAATACGACTCCTTGAAGAAACCGCTTCCAAAAACATAAACACCAAGAAAGGTGACGGGAAGACGGCAATCTGGATCAAAAACAAGCACCTCGCCTACGAACTTGAACTGAAACAACTTCAGATTGAACTTATGAAGCTGCAAAGTTCAGTAAAAAAGAAAGGTGAAAGAATTCTAGCAATTTTTGAAGGTCGGGATGCTGCAGGAAAAGGGGGCACGATTAAGAGGATCATTGCTCACCTCAACCCACGGAACACAAGGGTTGTTGCCCTGACACAACCGAATGAGACAGAGATTTCTCAATGGTATTTTCAACGCTATGTCACTCACCTGCCCTCAGCCAGTGAAATGGTCATTTTTGATCGCAGCTGGTATAACAGAGCCATGGTTGAACCGGTTATGGGTTTCTGCACCGATGAGCAGAACAAACGTTTTCTAAAAGATGTTCCTTTCTTTGAAGAAATGCTGGTGAAGGATGGTATTAAACTCTTTAAATTCTATTTTTCCGTTTCTAAAGATGTACAAAAAGAACGCTTCGATTCAAGAAAACATGATCTGCTTAAACAATACAAAATTTCCCCTGTAGATAACCTGGCACAAAAATACTGGAACGACTATTCTATCAGGAAGTTCCAGATGCTTTCCGAAACAAATCGTACAATTGCACCGTGGACTATCATACGCTCAGACGTTAAAAAAACAGCTCGGCTCAACTGTATGAAGTTCATCCTCAGTGAGATGGATTATGAGGGCAAGGTTGCTCCTGAAAAGCTCGCGATAGATCCGAAGGTAATTATATCCGGCATTGACGAGCTTAAACATATGGAGGATAATCTGATGCGTCCTAATAGATTACGCGGTTAGCTTCAGACCGACTATTTCTCCCGGCCACAGCACTTCTTATATTTTTTGCCCGATCCGCATGGACAGGGGGCGTTTCTGCCTATTTTTTCACCTTCTCTCTTTACCGGCTGCTGCCCCTTCTCATCCTCACCGGCAGCTCCCTTATTCATCCGAACCTGCTCCTGCTCCTGCTCCTGTCGTCTTTTTCTTTGCTCTTCCAAGCGCTCGACCTCTTCTTCTTGTACAACCCGAACCCGTATCAGACTTGAAACAGTTTGATTCTTCATTGTTTCAATAACATCTCTGAAAAGGTCAAAGCCCTCCCGCTTATATTCATTAAGAGGATTCTTTTGCCCGTACCCGCGGAGACCGATGCCCTCCTTAAGATGATCCATGGAGAGCAGGTGATCCTTCCAGAGACCGTCAACAACCTGCAGGAGAATGATCTTTTCGAGCTGTCGCTGGGTATCAACGCCATTGACTTCGTCCTGAGCCGCATAGGCTTTTTTCACAAAAGCGAGTGTCTTCTCACGAAAGCTGTCCAGTTTGAGACCTGCAAGTTCTTCCTCCGGCCACGCCGGTACATTGTGAAAAGTCTCCCCCATTCTCGCCTTAAATCCTTCCCAGTCCCATTCAACAGAGTCAATCCGATCCTGGTAAAATTCCTGAACAACATCCTCCACCAGATCCTCAAGCATATCCTGAATAATCTCGGAAACATTAGCCCCTTCAAGAACTTCGTGCCGTTGCTGATAAATAACCTCACGCTGCTTATTCATCACATCATCATATTCCAGAAGATGCTTACGAATATCAAAGTTGTGCCCCTCAACTTTTCTCTGGGCATTTTCTATGGCTCTGGAGATCATATTATGTTCAATGGGCTCATCTTCCTCCATCCCAAGTTTATCCATGATACCACCGATCTTCCCGGAACCGAAAATCCTCAGGAGGTCATCTTCCAGGGAAAGAAAAAATCGTGAAGAACCTGCATCTCCCTGCCTTCCTGATCGCCCTCGGAGCTGATTATCAATCCTCCGTGACTCATGGCGGGAGGTACCGAGAATATGGAGGCCACCGGCTTCGACGACACCTTCCCCCAATTTAATATCCGTACCACGTCCGGCCATATTAGTGGCAATGGTTACTTTGCTGAGCTGGCCGGCGGAGGCAATTATTTCAGCCTCCCGTTCATGTTGCTTGGCATTCAGCACATCATGCTCAATTTTTTCTTTTTTCAACATTCGGGATATCTTTTCCGACACGTCAATGGAAATTGTACCCACAAGAACTGGACGACCAGCCTCATGCATACTCTCAATTTCTTTAACAACTGCCTGATATTTCGCAGCTTCATTCTTATAGATAACATCCGCATAATCATCACGAACCATAGGCTGATTCGTTGGCATAACAACAACATCCAGGTCATATATCTTTTTAAATTCAGGGGCTTCAGTATCGGCTGTACCGGTCATACCGGCAAGTTTGTCATACATGCGAAAATAATTCTGAAAGGTGATTGAAGCAAGCGTCTGGTTCTCCTGCTCAATTGTTACCCGTTCTTTTGCCTCAAGAGCCTGATGCAAACCATCACTGTACCGCCTTCCTTCCATTGTTCGTCCGGTAAATTCATCTACGATCACAACCTGACCGTTTTTGACAATATAATCGACGTCTTTCTGAAAAATGACGTGGGCTTTAAGAGCTTGGTTTAAATGGTGAAGTTTTTCTATATTTGCAGGATCGTAGAGATTTTCCACCTCCAGAACTTTCTCCCCCTGGGCGATGCCATCTTCCGTCAAGGAGACCTGCCTCGATTTTTCGTCCACCAGATAATGCTCATCCCTTTTAAAATTCGGCATTATTCGGTCGACATGTTGATACATATCGGTCGATATTTCAGCAGGGCCGGAAATAATAAGGGGAGTTCGCGCCTCATCTATCAGAATAGAATCAACCTCATCTACAATTGCATAATTGAAGCCGCGCTGACAAAAATCACTCAGTTCAAACTTCATATTATCCCGTAAATAGTCAAAACCAAACTCGTTGTTTGTACCGTACGTGACATCAGCACCATATGCCTCCCGGCGCTCATCATCCATCAATCCATGAACTATCTTGCCGAAACTCATGCCAAGGAAATGGTATACCTGCCCCATCCATTCCGCATCACGGGCAGCCAGGTAATCATTAACGGTAACCACATGAACCCCTTTCCCGGTAAGCCCATTCAGGTACACCGGTAATGTAGAGGCCAGTGTTTTCCCTTCACCGGTCTTCATCTCTGCAATCTTCCCCTGATGCAGAATAACGCCGCCGATCAGCTGTACATCATAGTGCCTCTCTCCCAAGACCCTCCATGCAGCCTCACGAATAACCGCAAAAGCTTCGGGCAACAGATCATCAAGAGGTTCACCCTTCTCCAGTCGCTCCTTAAACTCAACAGTTTTGGCCGCTAAGGCACCATCATCCAGAGGTTGTATCTCATTTTCCAACCCGTTAATCTGAGTTACCAGCGGGTTGATCTGCTTTAAAAGCCTGTCATTACTGCTGCCAAAAACTTTAGTAAGTAATTTTCCTATCATTTTATTCAGTCATCTACTATTTAGTGCCTTACTCCTGAACTTCTGTAAGAAAAAACAAGAAGTCGAGAAAGGTCGTTTAAAATTATATGGTTGAATATACTTCCATGGCACTTATCCAAGCATTCTAAAATTCCGATTAATTCGGGTTAGAGGTTTTACTGGATTATCATTTTTTAACTGCTTTTTTTTCAGCTTTGATCACCAACGGTTCACTAAGTTCATCCACGGTCTTATCAACAATTGCAACTTTTTTACCATAGGATGGCAGGAGCAGAGACTGCCCGGCCCAGACGCCAATAAGAAACATCCATAAAAAAAGACAGAAAGAAACAACCCCAATGCCGACAACAGCACTTCGGGTCAATTCAAATTTCAGTTTTTTCACCTGTTTCCGT
>MAXH01000250.1 GCA_001750925.1 Desulfobulbaceae bacterium S3730MH12 | reverse complement strand
TAGTGACAGGTGATCTACACCTGTCACTAAATCTTCTACTTCTTTCTTTCAATCTCTGCGGCAACAGGCCTGATCATATATTCCTGTAATTTTCTGTAATTCCGAATGATAGCCTGAAATACATCCCAATCTTTTACCGCAGGTACAGCCTGCCTGACATAGGCCAACTCTCTTTTGTCCATGGTTACCTCCAACAAAGTACGAAGTTGAGAAGGTTCGGGAAATAAAAAAGCCCCTGAACCAATTACCTGATCCGGGGGCCCTGATTTCACCACAGATACACAACAGATACTCCCAACACCGGGGATCCTGTCACAATGTCAAGGCAGGTATTCTGACTTCCGGATCTCTCTACTCATCGCGCCTTCCCGAATATTCTTCAGTGGCAATTACGACTTTCGTCCCCGGTTACAGCGGCGGGCCCGTCCCGGAATTTCACCGGATTCCCTCTTGTATCTTAAATGATACCCTGACGATCATGTTGTATCTATTTATCTCATTTAAGTCAATACAAATGTCGGTTGTCCCGGCTACTCCTAGAGCTCAGCCTGCTGTTGCCTAATCTCCAATAACATCTCCCTTCCGCCGTTTTCCAGAATATAGTCACCCAGCCTGAATCCTATAAGCTCAGCGTCCTGGCACAATCCCTTCTCCTCCCTGCAGAGAATCTTTTGACCATCAAGACTTGCCAGTCCGGCATTAAGGATAATCTCATCATTTTCAAGCACAGCCAGCCCGAATGCTGGAATAGAACAGCCCCCTTCGAGTTTTTTCAAAAAAGCGCGCTCAGCGAGCAAACAGGCCTCACTCTCTTCATTATTGAGACAATCACGAATCCTGGCCGTCTTGTCACCATCAAGAGATATGGATGCTTCAATGGCGATACATCCCTGACCTACCGGAGGAATGATTTTTTTCTCGTCAAATTCCATAACAATCATCCCCTCATACTCCATACGCTTTACTCCGGCATAGGCAAGCATAAGCGCATCGCAGTCTCCATCCCGCATTTTACGGATTCGGGTTTGCAGATTTCCCCTCATCTCAACGGTCTCAACATGTGGATAATAGCGTCGCAGCAGAGCCCTTCTTCTAACAGAAGATGTGCCTATCCGAAAGGTGCGGGAGGTGTCAGTGAGATCTATGGTTTTATCCGCACTCACCAGAACATCATTTACCTTTTCACGTTCAGTAAAAGCGATAAGTTTGAATTCCTCCGGCAGCTGTGATTGCATATCCTTGGCACTGTGTACCGCAATATCTGTGATGCCGGCTGCCAGCTGCACTTCAAGTTCCTCGGTAAAAACACCCTTGCTGCCAATTTTGGCGATGGAAGTATGGAGAATTTTGTCCCCCTTGGTCTCCATACTGTTAATCTGTGTCTCCATACCGTCGCCATTAAGGGCCCTGGCTACAGTTTCCGTCTGCCACATTGCAAGTTTACTTTTCCGTGATCCAATTGTTATCATGACTCTTCCTGACCAAAAATGATAATGTGCTATGCCACATATTTTTATTTACTTATTGTTTGAGGCTGTTTATCGTACGGTGTTTATAGGAATTTTTACCATAATCAGCCTACCATATACATTTTCGTTATGATATTTCATTTTTCGCATTATAAAAACGGTCACCATATTTCCCTGAAGTGACTGAAACCATATAAATATGCGATTACTTCTTTACAACATACGCTACGCAACAGGGCATAAAAACGGTTATCACCTACCATTGCCATTTTCAGGTTTTTTCAAGAAAACCGAAGTAAATCTGCAGCGTATAATCAACTTTATATCCTCAATCAACCCCGATATAGTTGCTCTTGTTGAGGTGGATTCCGGTTCATACCGCACCGGCAAATTTTGTCAGGCAAAGATTATAGCCGAACAACTGGGATACAATTATGTTGTTGAAAACAAATACTCCGATGACTCCCTGGCACAAATGGTCCCTTTACTCAATCGGCAGTCCAACGCTCTCCTTACCCGACAGGGGATAGAAAAATATCAGTTCTATTATTTTGAACAGGGCGTTAAACGACTTATTATCCAGACTGACCTTCAGAAAATCGCCATCTTTATTGTCCACCTTTCACTTAAGTACAGACACAGACAAAACCAGCTGGAATTTCTTCACAGTCTCATTGAGTCTACCGATAAGGAAGTTATTATCGCTGGAGATTTCAACACGTTCTGGGGAAGCAGGGAACTCAAACTTTTTCTTGCCGCAACCGGCCTGAATAACGCTAATGTCTCCAATTCGCCATCCCACCCGAGTCACGGCCCAAAACGCCAGATAGATTTCATCCTGCACAGCAGCGGGCTGCAAATTGATAATTTTTATATTCCCGACGTACGACTCTCAGACCACTCTCCCCTGGTTTGCGATTTCTCCTGTGCACTGACAGACACTCACTGACTCAATGGTGATGGAATCGTAAAAACCCAAATTCTTCACTAAGCCGTCATTCCCGCGCAGGCGGGAATGACAATGCATGGGACTTTTTACGACGCCATCAATGGTAACCGTACTTCAAAGCGACTGCCCTCGTGCAATACAGAACTGACCGCAATTGTACCACTATGGGCCTCCAAAACAGCCCGCACATAATTCAGCCCCAGGCCCAGCCCTTTCTGGGAGCGACTCCGATCCCCTCTGTACAATCTCTCCCATATACGTCCCTGTTCATTTTCTGAAATTCCACTACCATTATCTTCAAAAACCACCACACCATATGAGCCATCCACCCGGGCGGATATTTTCACCCAGCCACCTTCTCTACCATATTTAATCGCATTATCCAGTAAATTTGCCCACACCTGAGAAATCCTCGTGCGGTCAAGCCTGAGCCAGACTTGATCCACTGTTTCCAGCCGTACTTCAACTCCATTTTCCTCTGCCACATACTCATAAAGGGTGACAATTTCAGCAAGCGTTGCCCCAACTTCACACTCCTGAAGTTCAAGCTGCATGGTTCCAGACTCCGCTTCCGCCACACTCATCATTATTCTCAGCATTGCCAGGACTCGCTCAGACTCTTCAAGACAGTCTGAAAGTGCTTCACGAAGTCGTTGAGTATCATCCTCGGCCTGTAACCCGTATTCAGCAACAGAACGCAACCGGGTCATGGGAGTTCTGAGATCATGGGCAACATTGTCTAAAGAATCCTGCATTTCCGACACCAGATGCCGATTCTGACGCAGAAGACGATTTATCTGTTTATAGAGACTGTCAAGTTCCGGACCGTTGCCAGCCTCAGAGAGAAGCTCGGATTTCGGCAACCGGGTCAGCCCAGCAATTTTCTCTCTTGTAGCGATGATAGAGGAGAGGCTGAATTGTACATAATAAAGTGAAAACAGCCATAAAACAAGAGAACTGCACACAACTGCCAAAACTGTCCAGCGCACCATTTTTCTGTACAAATAATACCATTCACTGCTATCCTTGGCCGCCTGGATCAGCACCGTGTTACCATATTTTCTTGTTACTATGGACAACACTCGTTCTTCTTCCCCGGATCCTACAATCAGCCATACCCCTTTTTTTTCCGGAGAAAGGTCAACAAGTCCTTTAAAATTCGGACGTTCTGTCTGCTCATTGACCAATATGATATGGTCATCCCCCCGAACCATTCTTATAAAAGCAAGTCCATACAGCGAGTCCTCTTTGTCGATGTTGCGGGGAGATGAATAGATATTTGGAGAGTGATTAATCGAAAGGTAGTTTGTTAACAGTCTCTCCGTTTCATTACGTTCGATTTCATGCAGCTGAGTTCGGGCAATAAGAAGATATATCGTTGCCAGAAGAGCTCCTCCAAACCATAACAGGAAAAAAACCGGCAGCGCTTTTCTGGATCTCGACCAGGAGAAATCATCTCTACTCAGACTTGAGAACATAGCCCACACCCCGGACAGTATGGATCAGCTTTTCGGAAAAATCCTTATCAACTTTATTTCTCAATCTACATACCAGAACGTCAACTACATTGGTTTGGGGATCAAAGGAATAATCGTATACCCGCTCAAGAATAGCCGTTTTGGACAGAACTATACCGACATTGCGCATCATATATTCCAGCAGACCATACTCTTTCGCCGGCAGTTCGATTTTTTCTCCCTGCCTGTACACCTCATGTTTCAACAGATCCATTTCAAGCTCACCGGCATGAAGGGAGGTTGGTTGAGCAGATTTTTGATCCCTTCTGATAAGTGCCTTAATTCTTGCCAGCAGTTCACTGAAGGAAAACGGCTTAACCATATAATCATCGCCGCCCCGCTGCAACCCCTGTATTCTGTCATCAACAGACTGCTTGGCGCTGAGAATCAAAACGGGTGTATTCACATCTTCCGCCCGCATCAACTCTATGACACTCAGGCCGTCCAATTGGGGCAGCATAAGATCTACCACCGCCGCATCGTAGGGAATGATCAGGGCCCGATCCAATCCGGATCGGCCATCACCGCATACATCAACGCTGAACCCGGCTTCCCGCAGCCCTTTTTCAATAAAAGAGCTGATCTTAACATCATCTTCTATCAGTAATATCCGCATACGCTTTCAAAAAACAAGAACCTTACATAATTACACTACACTGTCCATTCCAGTTATGGAACAGTTCCTCCCCGTAATCCCGCCCGAAAACCGGCTGGATCTTCTGTATGAAAAGTAATCTTTTGAGCAGCATGTACAAGTACCGTCCGCGGTAATTTTTGACTCTCGTAATCCTGCATCGACCAGTTGATATTTTGAAACTTGCCAGAAATTAAAATAATCCGGCCGCTCCATAAATAATTTGAACTCGACAGGAAACTCCTCTCTATAGTTGACAAATTCTGCACAGCATGGCCCCAGGGAAGGACTTATGGCAGCCAGCAGATTTTCAGGGGAAACAGCGAATTGGGATTCCATCCGGTGAACTACCTTTGCCAGAATGTTTATCACACTCCCCCTCCAGCCACAATGAACAGCGGCAATTACCTTTTGCACCGGATCAAAAAGAAGTACAGCCTGGCAGTCGGCCTGTTGTATCATAAGTCCGATCCCCTGCTGGTCGGTTATCAACGCATCTGCACCTTCAATTTCCCTGTTGCTGTTCAGGGGTTCTGTCAGGGAGAAAATATCATCGCCATGAACCTGTTTTGCCGAAAGAAGAGCAGAAAAGCCTATAATTTCCCCTATCCGCTGCCTGTTTACAGATACTGTTTTTTTCTCGTCTCCAACCCCATAGCTTACATTCATAGAGTCGAAAGGAGCAGTGCCGGAGCCGCCATGTCTACTAAAGAATCCATACCTGCAGCCAATTCCATGGGACGAGCTATACTGTCTTACTGTTCCCTGATTATTACAATACTTGTTCATAGTAGTCTATTCGGCAACTTCATAACTCAACATAAATTCCGGAATGGAAAAGAGTAGAAAAAGTGCAGAAATAAAAAATGGGAATGTCCACCAGCAGCAGACATTCCCATAAAGATTTCACAAAAAAATCAGGCTTAATCGAATTTCTTAGAAATAAGCCTCAAAGGTAAGATAGATCTGGTCAGCTTTTTCCACCGGATCCTGCCCCATCATCTGTATTTTGCCAAGATCCCCTGGATCGCCTAAATCGTAGGCCATCATATTCCAGTCACCGGTACCAAAATAGTCATACTCATAGTGCTGGTAGCCTAGACGCATAAAGGTTTTAGCATATTTAGATATTTTCTC
>MAXH01000249.1 GCA_001750925.1 Desulfobulbaceae bacterium S3730MH12 | reverse complement strand
GTCATTAGAAGTCCAAATAGCAAATACTGTGCCAACGGCTTAGTTCAACCCAGGATTCATGTTTTGGCTACGCAAAACATGAATCCTTAATACGTTATGCTCCATCACCCAGGTGGCGGCGGTCCGAGTCCCATGCTCCAACGAATCGCAAAGCCGATGACCGCACCTACAATCTGAGAACTCAGGCCAATCAGTACAGCGTAGAGTGCACCAACAAAGGGTGTTACGTCCTCGAATAGGCTTGAGACGCCTATCATCAATACGATCAGGAGCAGCATTGCTCCGATGCTGACTCCCTTTATCGGCGACCCGCGACCGAAGTGGCGCGCATAGATGATGATGTGCGCAAGTGCTGTGCCGCAGATGAAGCCAACGATCACGGCGAGGCCGCAGAATTTTAAGAATGGCCAGAAAGCTCCATCCGGCATTTGATTCCTCCGATTTTGTGAGCATAACGTTCTTAATGAGCTGTTTGCGGATTTACAGCAACCAAGTTAGAATAACCACTGAAGTTCATTAGCAGCAATGAACCTCGAAAAACCGCCGAGGTAGCAAATCAGCTCAATTTAATTGTTAGCCCTTTTGCTTTTATAATAGACTTAATCATACCCGAGTACTCTGCCGTCTTATCTAACATTCTCTTAATTTTCTGTTTCATTAATGTTTTTATAGTAACGCTTTCTTCTTTGACATACCTTTCTATGACATTATTTAGTTCTTCTATTTTTTCAATTTTTCGTGAAATCAATGCAAATCTGACCACAGTGTCAAGTTCAAGCGTTTTCACAGTAATCTCTGCACGTTCATTACCGTTACTCCATCCTAAAACCGGCCCGTAGTGTTGAATTGAGTGTTCTACATCTTCATTGTATGGGTCCAAAAATTCCTCACCCACCTTGTAGTAATCATTCTTTCTCCTATTGCATTCTGTACATGCTATTGTGAGGTTTTCCCATGCAAAATGAAGATGGACTGCTTTTGAAGAAGGGATCTTATGCTCTATATCACCGGGAGTATTGTGGCCTATTTTGCTTTCGCAATATACACATTTCCAACCCGTCTCCTCCTTTAAGGTTGTTTTGATTTGAGGGTGTCGATAGCGATACTTTTTAGTAGTGCTAGTTTTGTCAGCAACGTAAGCCGCAGTCCATTCCTCATGGTTTGCTGACAAAACCTCAGGTGTCGCAAGTTTTTCTATATTTCTCATTTTATTTAGTCGATTCTTATATCTGTAATATGATCGGACAATCCAAGTTCATCCAAGGCATCAAGAATCCGATTGGCCTTTTCTTCTCCCTCTAATTGTTCGAGAGATACAAGGACGTCTTTAATTTTATTTTCTACCCAAACTGGTATTGTGCTTGGTACATCTAAAATTTCGCGTAGAATTTTATTCGGTGAGCCCGCTAAGTCTGCCTGTGCAATATGTTTAGAAACTACTTTTTTATTTTCAAATATGAGCCCATATACTTTTGAAGAAGGATCTGATGATACAATAAAAGGACTGTGGGTAGAAACGATGAATTTGTATTTTGGAAATGCATTCCTAAGCAATACCAAAAACTCCCTTTGCATGCTTGGGTGTAAATGGTTTTCGGGTTCATCAATGATAACCGTGCAGCCATTTTTATCTGACCCAAAAGTATGTATTTGCCATGCCATTAAGAATATTGAGCTTACGCCACCAGACATCGCATCAAGTGGAAAATCTCCAGTTTCGGTAATTAGAACTATGTCTGGCACTCGAACAACGAGCTTCTTGAAACCCAATTCTTTGGGAAGCATTATTCTTAAAATATCCTGGAATTCATCGAATAATAGCTTGTACTCGGCGTTGGGTTGAACAAACTCATTTCCATACCCAAACAGAGCCAGGGAAACTAAAGACTCCTTCAATACCACTCCGGGATTTCTGACGTGATCTGATCCATAAGTTTGAAATAATAATTGTTGAAACTCTTGATGTCTTTGCTGGTTAGTTTTTGGGTTTGTCGGTATGTTTTGTATCTGGAAATAACTAACAACGGGCCTGTGCGAAGGAATATTGAGGCCCGCAATCCCTAACTGGTTTTGGTAGTTAAGGCTATACTGTGCTTGCTTTTGTTGCGGGACGATCAATTTACATATTTGATCATTTGTATACTCGATACTTCCTACTTCTGTAGCTGCTTCGGTTTGCTTAAAGTCACTTTCTATAGCTTTTCTTATATCTGACCAAATTTTCTCTTTTCGGCTCGAGCTAAAAAAAGGTGTCGATATGAAATTGATGTTCCAACCAAAGTGGCGTGCTAATACGTTAAGGATAGTGGTCTTGCCGCATCCGTTCGGGCCGGTGAGAACGTTAACATTTGAATCAAACTCTATATCTATATGTTCAAACTGTCTCCAGCCGTTAAGCTTGATGTTCCTAAAGGATTCCATATTGTTCTCTTATTCGTTGTATGGGCTAACTTTGATGTAGCGGGCCTAAAAGCCCGATTTGTTTTCGTGCATTATTGCCTGCGAAAAAGAAAAATAGGGTAATTTTGCACGATAAAACCCCCT
>MAXH01000248.1 GCA_001750925.1 Desulfobulbaceae bacterium S3730MH12 | reverse complement strand
CACCAAGGGCAATTGCAGGAGGACTCGGCCTCGGTACCTTCATCGCATTTACACCCACAATGGGAGTACAGCTCATCCTTGCAATCATCGCAGCGACTCTTTTTAATATGAATCGCCCTGCTGCTATGATTCCTGTATGGATAACCAACCCGGTAACTGTTGCACCAATCTACACATTCAACTATTGGCTGGGATGTCGTATCTGGGACGGCCCTCCCCTCTCCGAGGTAAGCGGACTGTTCCTTGACATCGGTCGCACCATGGCCCACCTGGAATTCTGGGATATCAACAAGCAGGTTCTTGCCGTCCTGCAGATGGGCAAAGATGTACTCATCCCATTGATCTTAGGCAGCCTGGTAATTGGCGCAACTGCCGGTGCTATTGTCTATGTTTTCTCTCTTAATCTACTCTCTGTCTTTCTTACTCGAAGAAACAAAAAACGGTTATTGAATAACAGAAAAAAAAGATAGGTTGCCTATGCTAACAAACAACCTCTTCAAACGCTGGACCTACAAGTTTTTCGCGCCTGATCTTCTACAGCGCGGAACCTATGAAGCATTCAGGCGACTTCTTGAGCACGACCGCCGCTGCCACGAACTGATTGCAGATTTTCAGGATCTGTTTTTTAAAAAACAAGAGCCAACAGAGTGGACACAGGTTACTGCTCTCTATGATCAATTGAGCGAAGCAGTTGGAGCAATAACTAAAGAACTGACCCTCATTTCAGCCCGCGAAGCAACTGACCTTTCCACCTATTATAAAAAATTCGATTCATATATTCGATTCCTTCTCCAACCGGAATCAAATCGAACCGATCCTCCCTATATCATCTGTTTAGGGGAACCCGGCATGACAACACAACTAGGAGGGAACAAGGCGAAAAATCTTGCTGAAATATATCAAAATTTCGACTGTTCCGTCCCTCCAGGCTTTGCGGTAACCACAAACAGCTGGAACAGTCTGGTCGCATACAATGATCTCCGTCCGGCAATCAATTCTCACCTTCGTACCCTTGATCCTGAAGACAACCAGTCCCTCCTTGATACATCTAACGCCCTCATCTCCCTGATCATGAGTGCAGATATTCCACCCGAGGTATATCAGGCCATTCAGGATGCCAGTCACGATCTCGTTACCGGACTCGCCGCAAAAACTCAAACACGCTTTGCAGTACGCAGCAGTGCTATCAGTGAAGATGGACTCAATTCTTTTGCCGGCCAGTATCGGTCGATCCTGAATGTAGATCCTGAGGATGTACACCACAGCTATCTGCAGGTGCTGGCCTCTAAATACACACCAAGTGCCCTGCTCTACAGAATCACTGCCGGAATCAGTGATACCGAAGCCTCAATGGCGGTACTGATTATTGAAATGATTAAGGCAAGAGCCGCCGGAGTTATCTACACTACAGACCCAAAAGGAGATAAACAGGATACTCTTTTTATCCATAGCGTTCAGGGGGGAGGAGAGAAACTTGTCGGTGGCAAAGCAAGACCTCATCTCAGCTGTTTCAATAAAAAAGAACTCTCCCCGGTAAAAGAATCCGGTTCAAAATGTCCGATTGACCAGGAAGAGGCCAAAAAACTGGCCCGGTTGGCAGCGGGCCTTGAAGATTTTTTCGGTGCACCCCAGGATATTGAATGGGCTATTGGCGATGGAGAGCCTGTTATTCTTCAAAGCCGCCCTTTAAAAACCATTATTCCGATTCAGGATGCGGATCCGGAAAATAAGGTGGATAAACCGGATTTACCTCTTCTTTATCATGGAGGGGTAACTGCTGCTCAGGGGAGAGGAACAGGAGTGGCCTGTTTCCTGTCAACATCCCCGAATCCACAGGATCTTCCACCCGATGCTATCCTGATAGTTGAGAACATTCCAGCCTCACTCATTATCTTTTTGTCCAGATGCAAAGCAGTTATCTCAACCATGGGCAGTTCTGCCAGCCACTTTTCAACTATCTGCCGGGAGCTTGGAGTCCCCCTGATTGTTGAGGCAACAGATATAAAAGAGAAAATTACCCATGGAGAGATGATTACGGTTGATGCTGACAGTCAAAACATTTATCTGGGCAGGACTGAAGACAGCTCAACTGCAGCCGGAGGACCCCTTTCCACGGGAAAAAATCACCCATATTTCCTCCGGCTTCAAACAATTCTCGAATTTATTACGCCACTCAACATCCTTGATCCGGAAGCCGACTCTTTTGTCCCTGAGTCATGTCGCTCATTTCATGATATTGTCCGGTTTGCCCATGAAAAAAGCGTCCAGGCAATGTTTGCCATTGGTAAATCGGGAAGTCGCCGTGGCCATAGAAAACGACTGGAGACTGCACTTCCATTTGATCTCTACCTGATAACCGTCGATGATGATAAAGAAAGCAGGAAGGCAACAGATGATGACACAATTACAATCGACCAGGTAGAATCAATCCCGTTCCGGGCCCTCTGGCAGGGGTTAACCCATCCCTCAATAGAATGGGGGGATCGTGAATACTACAACTGGAAAGAATATGACAGTGCAGCCATGACCGACGGTTTTGCATTCAAAAATAAAACTGAATCGGCCAGCTACGCAGTATGCGGTCATGATTATCTTAACCTCAATATCCGATTCGGTTACCATTTCACTATCGTTGACGCCCTATGCGGTGAAAGCAGTGAACAGAACTACTGTTCTATTCGATTTGCCGGAGGCGGTGGTACTATTGAGGGAAGATTCTTCAGACTGAAATATCTGGAGGAAATCCTCTCTAAACTCGGCTTTCAGGTGACCAGTAAAACCGATCTTCTGGATGCCAGGCTCGAGGGTCTTAACATAGAGCAGATGACCAAACGTCTCGTCACCCTGGGCAGGATGCTCGGCACCTCCAAGCTGATGGACATGATGTTAAAGGATGAGGAATCGGTGGCCTCCCACCTTGATCTTTTTTTTCAGTTTGATGATACTCTTCTTTCAGGCCGGGAGCCAACGCTATGAGTTATGAGATAACCTGGATAACCGACTACCTGGGTGTTGGACGGGCTCCCATGTCATATGAAGATTTCGACGCCATCCGTAAGCAGGGCATAAACGCAATTATCAACCTCTGCCATGAATACAGTGATCTCCACGAACTGGAAGAGCAGGCAGGTTTTGAGGTGTATTATCTGCCTATTTATGATGAATGCGCCCCGGACATGGATGAGATGGAAAAAGGATTGGAGTGGCTCGATGAGGCCATCTATCTGAAAAAAAAGGTTCTGGTGCACTGCAGATTCGGGCAGGGGCGTACCGGCACTATCACTTCTGCCTATCTGCTCCGCCGAGGCCTTGGCATGAAACGAACCAAAAAAGAACTGAAACGAACCAAGGCTGTTCCTGCCACATATCGTCAGTGGAAACTGCTGAGAAAATACAGTAAAAAACAGGGTAGCCTTTCCTTTCAGCTACCGAAAGTTGCCCATAATCAACCTGATGACCTCTCCTCTTTTTTCGTAGAATACCTAAAACTGGCCGCCACTGTAGACGCACAAATGGCCGAAGACGGAACAACACAGCTATGCGGCAATAAAAGTGCTCGCTGCTGTCACACCTCTTTTCATATACCACTGCTGGAGGCGCTGCACCTCAACGAGAGTCTGAACCGACTGCTTACCGCCGAAGCAAGAAACAGTGCCATCGAAAGGGCACTGGCCTGCCGTGAAAAGCTTGAAGCCGGCCTGAAATGCCTGTCTCCTCTGCAGCCACAAGGTCTACAGGAGATTTATATCAAAGAACCATTTCTCTGTCCCCTTTCGATAGATGGTTCCTGCATCCTATTTGAGGCCAGGCCAATTCGCTGCAGATCAAATAGTGGCAGGGGAATAGACACTTTATTCATGGAATCTGTCATGGGTGAACTTAACAGACTTTCCAATGAGGCCTTCTTTGTCCTCGCCGGTCAACTCCCCCAGGGATCCGGTATCACCACCTCACTT
>MAXH01000247.1 GCA_001750925.1 Desulfobulbaceae bacterium S3730MH12 | reverse complement strand
GTCAAGACGGGTTCGTAAGATCTTGTCGGCGGGAAGTATGATTGGCCTGCTGCTGAGCATGAAAGGACAGATAGGTGTCACTAGAATTGTTGCCAGGCCAGGGTGAACAAGAGGTCCACCTGCGGAGAGGCTATATGCTGTTGATCCTGTTGGAGATGAGAAGATTAATCCATCGGCTTTATAGGTGGTAATATATTTTTCATCTGCAGTGGTTGACAGGTTGAGAAGCCGATCAACTGCATTTTTGTTTATAACAATATCGTTAAGAGCATATCTGTAACCACAGGGTTCAGTGTCTCTTACAACACGTGCTTTCAGCATCAACCTGTTCTCGATCGTTACCTGATTGTTCAAAATATACTCAAGGGCACTGAAGGTTTCATTTTCTGTCAATTCTGTTAAGAAACCTAAATTTCCAAGGTTAATCCCGAGAACAGGTATAGAATATCTGGCTGCTTGTTCGGCGATATGCAATAATGTGCCATCTCCTCCAAGAACAATAATTATATCAAGATCAGGAGAAATATCGTTGATAACTACGTTTATTTTCCTGGTTTGTAACCAGTCTGTCAGGGTTGCTGCGTAGGCTTTCACAGGGGGGGCATCTTTCTTTATGATAATCCCTGCGTTGCGAAGTTCTAATTTGACTGACGTCTTGAAAGGGGGTGGGCTATTACTCATTTCAAAATACTCTCGTGTTGGTTTCGTATCGGTTCGAATATTACTCAATCTTGATTTGGAGAATCTGATAGAAATAAATTCTGCAATGATATTCGAATTCAGGTAAATATCAAATTGTGCATTATTATACAATGATAAACCATTAAAAAGGTCACTCGATGTCTACGCTTATCGGAAGTTCCAGATAGCTAAGCCCAATAAGCGTAGGCTTCCAGAAGTTCGATATACGAGGCGTAGTGTTTTTCCTTAATAACAAATAGCAAATTAAAAAGTAGAGGAGATGATGATAAATAAAGAATTGATAGAAATTCTGGCCTGCCCGCGATGTAAAGGGGCTGTAAAACTACAGGATGAGCATGGAATAATTTGTGAGAAATGCAAATTATTATATGAAATTAAAGATGACATTCCGATCATGCTTGTAGATGAGGCAAAGCCATTGAAGTAATACCACTGTTGAACTTGTCCATTCTGAAGAATCTGTGTTGGCTGAAGTGTTAATTCAATAAAGTGACGCTTTGACTGCAGTGTTGGTTGCGTTTTGCAGTTCAGGTATTATTGTCAGTTTGTAATCTGAACCCCTCCCTGTCAGGGGAGTAAATTGACTTTCATATAAAAACAAAACAGGAAACAATTTTCCAGGCACTAATTACCAGGAGATTTTCATGTGGGAATATACAGATAAAGTGCAACAACACTTCCTCAATCCGCAGAATGTAGGAGAGGTGGAAAATGCAAGTGGTACTGGAGATGTCGGATCACTGGCATGTGGCGATGCTTTGAAGCTGACGCTCAAAGTTGACGAAAATGATATTATTACAGATGCAAAATTCAAAACGTTCGGTTGTGCCAGTGCAATAGCCTCTTCTTCTGTTTTGACGGAAATGGTGATTGGGATGTCGATCGATAAGGCTGCGAACATTAGCAACGAGGATATTGCCGATGCCCTTGGCGGATTGCCGAAAGAAAAAATGCACTGTTCCGTGATGGGGCGTGAGGCACTTGAAGCAGCCATTGCTGACTATCGTGGTTTAATATTACCAATGGCAGCTGGAGAGGTAGTCTGCGAGTGTTTCGGTGTTACCGACCTGGAGGTAATCAGAGCAATTAATGAATCAAGTTTGCGATCTGTTGAGGAAATTACCAACTTTACTAAAGCCGGCGGCGGATGTGGGAAATGTGAAGATAAGCTTCGGGAACTTCTTCGCGAAACAGTTGGCGGGAAATCCGAAATAGTTAGTCCCGGTACTAAACCGAAAAAAATGACTGCTCTGCAGAAGATTAAGAAAATTGAAGAAGTGCTGGAAAGAGAAGTACGACCGGGTTTGAGAAAGGATGGTGGTGATATTGAACTTATCGATGTAGATGGGGATTTTATTACGGTATCTCTTCGAGGTGCATGCAAAAGCTGTAAAAAATCACAAACTACTATAAAAGAGTATGTTGAGAGAAAATTGAGAGAGCTGGTGCTGGACAGCCTTATAGTGGAGGAAGAAAATTAATGAGCAGTGTAAATGAAAAAGTTGTCTACATGGATAATAATGCTACAACAATGATTGCCCCCGAAGTTGTGGATGCCATGATGCCATATCTCACTAATCTCTATGGAAACCCTTCAAGTATGCACACTTTTGGAGGCCAGGTTGGGCAGGTTGTTTCTGAGGCACGGGAAAAAGTCGCAGATATACTGGGTGCAGAACCGGAAGAGATCACTTTTACCAGCTGTGGAACAGAAAGCGACTCAACTGCAATTTTATCCGCTTTGAGAACATTTCCTGAAAAAAGACATGTCGTAACAACACGGGTTGAGCATCCTGCGGTAAAGAGTCTGTGTGATAACCTTGAAACCTTGACGGGACACAAATATAGAGTAACCAGACTGAAGGTTGATGGCGAAGGCATGATTGATATGGCTGAATATGAGGCTGCATTGACGGATGATACCGCCATTGTCAGTGTTATGTGGGCCAATAATGAGACAGGTAATATTTATCCTGTTGAAAAAATGGCAGCTATGGCCAACGGGAGAGGCATTCTTTTTCATACGGATGCTGTTCAGGCAGTCGGCAAAATTCCCATCGATCTGAAAACACTTGATATCGATTTTCTCTCTTTGTCCGGACATAAGATTCATGCTCCGAAAGGAGTCGGGGTATTGTATATTAAAAGAGGGACTCTTTTTGTGCCGTTTCTTACAGGAGGCCACCAGGAATATGGCCGTCGAGGCGGTACTGAAAATGTAGCCTCTATCGTCGGGCTTGGCAGGGCTTGTGAACTTGCTTCTGAAAAGATGGCGGAAGAAAACAGCAGGGTAAAACAGTTGCGTGATAAGCTGGAAGAAGGGTTACTCTCGGGTATTTCAAAGTCTCGCTTGAACGGACATAAAACAGCTCGACTTCCCAATACTTCAAATATCAGTTTTGAATTTGTCGAAGGAGAGGCTATCCTCCTGCATATGAATCGATATAAGATATGTGCTTCCTCCGGTTCCGCCTGTACTTCCGGTTCTCTGGAGCCATCCCATGTACTCAGGGCAATGGGAGTTCCTTTTACCGCTGCACATGGCTCGATACGTTTTTCTCTCAGTGTTTACAACAGCGAGGAAGAAGTTGATTATATTATTGAGAAGATGCCGGCAATCATAGAACTGTTGAGAAAAATGTCACCGTTTTGGCAAGGTAACTGAAGAGTCGGCAATACCTCTTGTAACATAAATGTTCAGGGCATAACAGAAATCGATGGAGATTTCTGAGGTCAACTACCTGAAACTGCTTGAGACAAAAACGGTATCCGATGATCTAAGTGTCCATTTATCGCTCAACCTTTTCAAGACATTTTTAAAAGAAATCTTTCTGCTTTGTTGTACATCTTGAGGCAGGAAGATTTTTTTTTGTAATGTTCTAAATTCACTTTTGAGAAAAAATATTATTGTTTCTTCTGTTAAATCCTTAAATTTAAATAAAAAAAATGCTATTGTAACTATAATGGTATTTTGAAACTCTTTCCCGGTTAGGTAAGAGTATTATCAAAATGTTCCATTTCCGGACAGAAACCAGGGTAATTTAACCTTCTTATGCCGCATGATGAGTTGAACAAAATCATCATCCAAAAGTGTGAATACCTTTTCCCAGGGTAAGTTGATATGGCTTTGCAGAACACAAAAATTGCACGGAAATCATCACGAAAAAGAACAGTTAAAGATCAATCAGGTGCGGGAAAGATTAAAATTGGTGAACTCCTCAGTAAAGCTGGTTATATAACCCCGGCTCAGCTTGATACTGCCAAAAAGGCCTTACAGAAAAATGGTGGCAGGCTCGGGGCTATACTGAGACAATTTGAGTATATAGACCACGACACTGTTTTTACCTTTTTAAGCAGACAGCACAATTACCCTGCGGTTGTGATCAAATCCGAACCACCTTCCAAGGATGTAATAAAACTTCTATCCTATGAGCAGGCAAAAGATTATATGGCTTTTCCCCTGCGAATGGCAGGCAATACGCTGCAGATAACAATGGCAGAGCCATCTGATGTAACTGCTGTAGAAGAGCTGCAAAACCTGCTTGATAAGGAACTGTCTGTGTGCGTTTCTTCTGAGACGGATATTGTTGAGGCATATCAGAAGTATTACGGTATTGATGACGAGGAAGCCAGGTCATATTTCGGGGGACAGGATGAACCCGAAGAAGAGATGAGTATGACTGAGGTTGATGACTTTGGCTCCATTGTTGCCGAGGCGGCGGATGATTTCGAGATAGCAGGGGACGAAGACGAAGGTCTGGGAGATCAGTTTGCAGCCTCCGATGCTCCAATCATCAAACTTGTAAACGGTATTCTGCTAAAGGCAGTTCAGGATGGAGTATCTGATATTCATGTTGAGCCGTATGAAAAAAATATGCAGGTCAGGTATCGAAAAGACGGTGCCCTGTATAAGTCGATGAATCTGCCCCTGACAATCAAAAATGCCCTGGTTGCCAGAATTAAAATCCTTTCCGGTCTGGATATAACCGAGAGACGTATTCCCCAGGATGGTCGAATTAAAATGAGGATGGGACGTAACAGATCAGTAGACTTCCGAGTCTCTTCTCTGCCCACTCTTTTTGGTGAATCAGTTGTACTTCGTATACTTGATAAAGGATCTCTGAATGTCGATTTAACAAAACTTGGTTTTGAGGTAAAGACATTTGAGATGTTGAAGCGGTGCTTGACCAGACCCCAGGGATTGTTGCTGGTAACAGGGCCGACCGGCTCTGGGAAGACGGTTACCCTCTATTCTGCGCTCAATTCCATGAACAGCGAGGATATAAAAATTCTAACCGCTGAAGACCCTGTTGAATTCAATTTCAAAGGTATTAATCAGGTCAATGTTAATACTGAGGTTGGGATGACATTTGCCGCAGGCTTGAAGGCTTTCCTGCGCCAGGATCCTGACATTATAATGGTGGGAGAGATACGTGACATGGATACCGCTGAGATTGCAATTAAAGCGGCTATGACAGGGCATCTGGTCTTTTCAACTCTTCATACCAACGACAGTGCTGCAACCATCGGAAGGCTTGTTGATATCGGCATTCCGGCTTATATGCTTGCCTCTTCAGTGACCATGGTTTTATCTCAAAGGCTGGGAAGAAGACTTTGTCAAAGTTGTAAAAAAGTAGAAAAACATGATTCAAAAGTGCTCCTTTCAATGGGCTTTAGTGAGGATGAAATTGAAAATTTAGTTACCTTTGGTCCCAATGGCTGTCCTGAATGTAATGGGTTAGGATATAGGGGAAGGGTTGGTTTTTTTGAGCTTATGGAGGTGACGGATGAAGTTGCCAAGGCTATCAGTGCTGAGGTTCCAGAGGATCAGTTGAGAAAAATTGCGGTCCAGGAAGGCATGACACCTCTTCGTAACGCTGCCCTGCAGAAGGTAAGGGAAGGAATTACCTCTGTTGAAGAAACCTTAAGGCGTACAGTGGCCCATAAAGAAAGTTTACCGGCATACCTGGTGAACCCTGATCGGGAGCACTACGAAGACGGCGATGGAATCATTCGTGAAGGCAATACCGATATTGATTTTTTTAAACTCATCAGGGGTTCACTTACAGTGATAAAAAATGGGAAAAAAATTGCAGAACTGACAGAACCCGGAGAGTATTTTGGTGAAATGGCTGCAATAACTGGTGAACAAAGATCTGCTTCTATCATTGCACAGGGAAGGTGTACTGTAAAACGTTATCCGGGGGATAAAATCAATGAGATCGTTGCAAAATATCCTGATATTACAAGTCAACTTTTTAAAACAATGACAATGAGGTTGTATAAATCAAATAAGATTATTTTGAAACTTGCCGGTGGTGCCGGGAGATCTCAAAGACCACCTTCGCCACCCAATACAAGGCGATAGTGTAAATTCCAATCGTACAGTTTAGTTCCTGACATAACAGCTCGTCGTCAATGAAAACACCCAGACAAAGCCGAATTCATATCATTTGCTTTCTTGATGGCAGTCCCGGACATGAAAAACAGACTCTAGGTATCATCAGGGCACTGGAAAAAAGAGTTAATGTAAAGACTACTAAAATCAAAATCGCCCGCCGCTCCTTTTGGCAAACCTTTTTGGGAATAGTCAGGCTGAATCTGCCAATATGCACGAATAACGGTATGAAGATTGTAAAGCCGGATCTTATCATTGGAACCGGCAGCCGAACTCATTTGTCAATTCTGCACTGCAAAAAAAAATTCAATATCCCTGCTGTAACATGTATGGCTCCGGATCCTATTTTTCGATTTCGATTTGATATCTGTTTTGTTCCTGTCCATGATGGTCTTGAGCAGAAAGGAAATATAATACTTACAGTTGGCCCGCCAAATTGTTCTATAAACAAAAAGCAGCACAGAAAAAATTGCGGATTGATCCTGATCGGAGGGATTGATAGAAAAAGTCATAGATGGAACAGTTCGGAACTAAAACTAAAAACAGAAAATATTGTTAAAAGGAAACCGGAAACTCAATGGCTGATATCTTCTTCACCAAGGACTCCTGATGACATGATTTTAATGCTGGAAGAAATATCTCGTCGCTATCTTAATGTCACCTTTTATAATTTTAAGGACACTGAACCTGGATGGGTCGAGCAACAGTATGATATTTCGGCTACTGTATGGGTTACAGCAGACTCAGTTTCAATGATATTTGAAGCGCTGACAGCCGGCTGCAAAGTCGGCGTGCTTCCCGTTGACTGGAAAAAACAGACTAATAAATTTCTGCAAGGTATTACATACTTGGAGGAAAGGGGATTTATTCTACCTTACGAGAGATGGTTTAATCAGAATGGTACATGGGTTGACCATGACAATCTTAATGAAGCACAGAGATGTGCTGATACTATATTGAAACGATGGTGGCCGACAAACTTACAGTAGTACAGGTACTGCCCGAACTTGACGAGGGTGGTGTTGAAGGAGAAACAGTAGATCTTGCCGTTTATCTGGCGGACATTGGCTATAAATCTATTGTTATTTCAGGTGGTGGACGTCTAGTCCCGCTGCTCGAAGAGAGTGGGGTTTTGCATATTCATTGGCCATATATTGGAGAGAAGTCTGTTCGCTGTCTCCAGTACGTTTCAAAACTCAGGCGTTTTCTCTGTGAGGAGAAGGTTGATATTCTACATCTGCGATCCCGGTTACCTGCATGGATCGGTTATTTGTCCTGGAAGCTCATGCCTGAGAATGCAAGGCCCAGCTTGATAACTACCTTTCACGGGTTCTATTCGGTAAACTCCTATTCCGCCATTATGACGAAAGGAGAGAGGGTAGCCGCAGTTTCTGAAACCATAAAAGAGCATATTTTAGAGAACTATAACGTTGACGAAAAAAGAATTGATCTGATTCATGGCGGGTTTGACAGCAAAGTATTTTCACCAGAAAATGTAACTGAAGATCGTGTCAGTTTTCTACGTAATAAATTGAACCTCTCCTCCCAGGACATCCCGGTTATAATCCTTCCCGGCAGGTTGACACAATGGAAGGGGCAGGATCTGTTTATTGAGAGTCTTGCTCTTATCAAACATCTCGATTTTATAGCACTTTGTATAGGTGATACAGAAGAAAACCCTTCCTATAGCAGAAAGTTACGGGAGAAGATTAAGCATCATGGTTTGACTGAAAAGGTTGAACTCGCAGGACATTGCAGTGATATGCCTGCTGTCTTTATGCTGGCGGATATAGTGGTTTCCGCCAGTTCCACTCAACCCGAAGCATTTGGAAAGGTGGCTATAGAGGCAATGGGCATGGAAACACCGGTTATAGCGACAGCACACGGTGGCAGCCTGGAAACAGTTTTGCCGGGGGAAACCGGTTGGCTGGTACCTCCTCTTGATCCGGAAAAACTTGCTGCTGCTATTGAGGACGCAATATCTGATCCTGAGAAGGTGAAAAGATTTGGGGAGCAGGGGAAAAAGTGGGTAAATGAACGCTTTACTGCTTCAAGTATGTGCAGGAAAACTGTTCAGCTTTACCAAGATATTTATAATAGTAAGTTGTCTCGCAATACCTCAAGATTGTTGACTGTAATGCAGTTACTGCCTGAATTGGAGAGTGGGGGAGTTGAGAGGGGTACACTTGAGATGGGACGGCATCTTGTGAAGAAGGGCCATCGGTCAATAGTTGTGTCTGCAGGTGGCAGACTTGTTGATCAACTGGAGAAGGAGGGGAGTGAGCACATTGAAAAAAATATTGGCTCGAAAAGCCCGATTGCTCTCTTGCATATTTTGCCACTCAGGCGGCTCATGAAAAAAGAGAAGGTGGATATTCTTCATCTTCGTTCAAGGATGCCCGCATGGGTAGGATATATTGCCTGGAAAAGTATCTCCAGAAAACATCGGCCGGTTCTTATAACGACTTTTCATGGTTTCTACTCTGTTAACGCATATAGTGCGATAATGGCAAAAGGAGAGGGTGTTATCGCCATCTCAAAGAGCATTAAAAAACATATTATCGAAAATTATGATCGAAAAACTAATGTTAAGCTTATTTTTCGGGGCGTTGATACCGATTATTTTGATTCCGAAAACATTGACTTATCTCGAAAGCAAAAATTAGCAAAAACATGGAACCTGGATGAAGGTAGAAAAGTTCTTATGTTGCCTGGCCGGCTGACAGAGTGGAAGGGGCAGGAGTTATTTCTAAAAAGCTTGCTCGATGTTAATAGTTTTGATTTTGCTGCTGTTCTGGTTGGGGATACTTTAGATAATCCAGGGTATACAGCTGAACTCGAAGAACTTATAGAAAAAAATGCTTTAACTGGAACAGCACGTCTTGTAGGCCATTGCAGTGATATGCCGGCAGCTTTTATGCTGGCCGATATTGTTTTATCCACATCTTCTCTGGAGCCGGAAGCCTTCGGCAGAACAACTGTTGAAGCAATGGCAATGGGAAAACCTGTTATTGCAACAGCTCATGGCGGCAGTCTTGAAACTGTAGTAGATGGCGAAAATGGATGGTTAGTTACACCGTCAGATGAAAAACAATTAGCCAAAGCCATTAAGACAGCTTTGGCAATTGAAAAGGACGAGTTGGATCGTATGGGGGAAAAAGGAAAAGCGCGGGTAATAAAGAATTTTACAGCCCAGGCTATGTGTGAACAGACAGAAGCATATTATCGTGAGCTTTTAGAGGCTACCGGTGATCGCACTGTTTGTAATTGATTCCGGGCAATATCGTGAGTCTATAACTTTTTTCATCCTGATTAGAACTGCCGGTTTCGGGAATCATGAATTTTCCTGACTGAAATGGTTGTTAAGAAATTCACATTCCTGTGGAGACAGATCATATTTGAGTTCGACCTGCTGAAGTAACTGCCATCGATTTTTTCCCGGGGATTCGAGTAACAGCTCCGAGAATTCCTTAATGGCTTTTTTTATTTTATCTCCGGGGGGATGCATTGCATACTGATCCATTTACCTATTCTCCTGTCGCTTGCATGATAGTTATTTGAACTGGGTGGGGCCAGAATGCGGTGTTTTCTTTGTGCACAACTAATAATAGGTCATAAAACCGGATTTGTCATTATCAATGTGATTGATAAATGATAAGAGGCTGACCAGTGACTTTATCTGTTGGAGAGACCCTTGACGAGTGGACCCGGAGTTTGATAAAATAGAAGTGCAGGGAAGATAAATTTCAAGCGGAGTTTTTTAACAGGGAAGACCATGCAGCTTCTTCAATAGACTCATTGGTGGGTACTTTTCTTATCTCGACTCCTCAAATGCCGGATCCACGGTTCGAGGAGCATGTGATTT
>MAXH01000246.1 GCA_001750925.1 Desulfobulbaceae bacterium S3730MH12 | reverse complement strand
TCGTGTTTGATTTTTATCAGTCTTTGCGAGAAGCTCGCATGATAAAAATTGAATATGAAAATGTTTGAAAATCAAGAAATTTGTAGTAAAAAGCGGAATAAATCAACCCACAAGGCAGTACGATACATATTGCAATTTTCTAAACCGGACACTACTGACTCAGACAGGGTGAATTCAGCAGGGAGGAAGAGAAGGCGGCCCCTTCACAAGCATCTCGGCAATTGTCATCTTTACCTTGGGCATAAGATGACGTTTGTTGTCAAGCAGTTCACTTTCCAGTAAAACAAGTTGTCGCAGCAGCGGTGTTCTTTCAACTGTAGACGGCTTAATTGTATCATACTGCGTCTTCACTATCTCCTGGCAGCGAAAACAACCGGGAAACCGCATTGGCTGTCCATCCGGTCTTGTCATGGATGCCGGAACTCCATGGGTGCGACAGACAAGCATACGGTGCTTATAGAGGATGCAGAGTCCCTCCTCATTAAGAGGACACATTGACTGCGGTCGTTGACCTTCACTTTCTGCCACCTGGCACTGCTTCATATAATCCTCAGATTTCTGCAGAAGTTTCTTCTGTTTTGCAGGGTCAAGTTCTTTAAAGCCGAGCCAGAGGTAGGCCCATTCAGCATAGGTGTGGTGAAGAAAATATGAATCGCAGCAGTTATCGGGGCAGCCGACACAGGAAAAATGCAATTGGCGAGCCACCGCATCGTAGTCCCGTTCCAATTTTTCGTATATCTCCTGCAGTTGCTGGAGCATTGTTTCTGACAGTACAACTTCTTTCACTGGCCTTCCTCTTGAAAAGAGAGCACCTGGTAGGTTTTTATATCTAATTGTTTCTCTCTCCAGGCCGTTTCTTCAAGGCCTGCCTTTTTACAGAGTTGACCTAAAAACAGCTCTGCCGACGGCAGTTGTTTCCATACCTGAGGAAGAAACGTTGCCCCCCGGCGACCATCCTTTAAAATAACACCATCAACCCCGGGCTGCAATTTCTTCAACAAATCAACAGGATCCTCATATTCAAGTGAGGAGGGAGAAGAGAGAACAGATATATCGATCTCTACTGCTTCAAGCTCTTTGTGACTCAGGGGAGAAAACCTGTGGTCGCTGAAAGCTGCACTAAGTGCGTTATCATGGATACTTTGCCATAGAGAAGTGGCGGGCTCCAAAGTACCAATGCACCCCCTTAACCTGCCGGATATTTTCAGTGTTACAAAGGTTGCCACTTTCTCCCGAAAGACAGGATCTTCCGGTATATCCGGAAAACCATCATTCTTATTCAACCGGTTGGAGATAGTTTTTCTTGCTTGCTCCAGCAGTAAATTCTTCTGAGTGCTGCTCAATCCTTTTTTCATCCGGCCCACTCAATCCCCAACATCATACAGTTGATACCGCTGCCGATGCCAAGCAGGGCTCCCTTCTTTCCGGGTTGAAACACACCCTGCTCAATTGCCATAGCCATGGTAACAGGCGCGGATACAGAACCTACGTTCCCGAGAGTTTCCAGGGTCGAAAAGTTCTTTTCTGCTGCCAGGTTCAACTGCTCAAAAAGAAGCTTGGCATGGGCAGAGCCAACCTGGTGACAAAAAAAATAGTCGACATCATCCCCGCCCCAGCCGGGACTTGTGGAAAATTCATTCCAGGTCAACAGCGCTGTTTCAACCCCACGATACAAAAGCTCCTCGGAATTTGTAGCCATCAGGGTCGTGTTCTGACCATTCTGGCCGCCATGGCAGAGATCAGAGTGAATGGTGTTTGCCTTCCAGGCGCCGCAAACCAGGCGGGGCCTCTTTTCATTCTCTCCGGCCCTCCTCATAAACAGCCCCATAGATCCGGAGCCTATCGTCAATGAGGCAAAAGCAGGTTTTATACTTTTTCGGGTAAATGTTGTATCCTCCAGCAAAGAAACCAGGGTCGACTCAAGCAGCTCCTCTGCAGTTTCCCCGGAGACAACCATGCCGTTTTGCACCTGTCCCAGCTCAATCATATTGGCCAACACCACCATCCCGTCAAGAAAGCCAAGACAGGCATTCGAGATATCAAAAATAAGACAGGAGGAAGACAAACCAAGGTTATTATGGACAAAAGATGCTGTTGCCGGTTCCATCATATCCCGTGACACTGATGTAAAGATAAGACATTCAACATCCTGTGGATCTATATTTCCATTGGCGAGAACTTTTTTACCGGCCCTGGTGGCGGCCTCGCTGGGCCTGGTACCTTCAGTCCACAGCCGCCTCTCCCTGATACCGCTCATCAGTTCAAGCCTGCCCGGCGGAAGGTGTAAGCGATCATATAAAGGAGATAACCGCTGTTCAATCTCATTTGATGTAATTATCCTGGGGGGTAGTTGATACCCGAAGGTATCAAGGCAGACATGAGAATAGTGTATCATTAAACCAACTCAAGCTGTTTCCTGATTTTACCTTCGGTCAAAGGGCCATAGATATATCCATCAACACCCTGCTCCAGACATTTTGCCCCATCTTCCTCATCCCCAAAGCCCACTATTGCAGCCCGTTGATCTGAGTACTCCTCCAACTCTCTGATGATTTTTACAGCCTCAAGGCTTTCCAGATCAGGCATGGCTATATCAAGAACGATGAGATCGAAAGAGGATAAAGATGCTTCATACATGGCCGACCGCCGTGTTTCTGCAATAGTCACCCGCCAACCTGATTCTATCAGGGTACGAACAAGAGTCTGCTGATTATCTACCTCACTCACAACAACAAGAGCCTTGCTGGTAAGATATTTAGTTAATACATCAATGAGTTGGTCTCTTTCGACCGGTTTTGGTAAATAATCATCCATACCGGCTTGCAGGCATTTTTCACGATCACCCTGCATTACCAGAGCCGTTAAAGCTATCACCGGTATATGGCCACCGATCTTCTTTTCATATTTTCTTATTTTTCTGGTAGCCTCCAGGCCATCTGTCTGTTCCATCTGAACATCCATCAGAACAGCTTGATAATCCCCACCGCACCCCTCCTTCACTGCTTTTTCACCACTTTCAACGCAGGTTACATCCATACCGAGCTGTTTCAGTACTGTTTCAATAAGTACCCTGCTTATATACTCGTCCTCGACCAGCAGAACCCTTACCCCCTTGAGTACATAGGCAGTTCTCTCTTTTATGTTCTCAAGAACCCTGCTTCCCTGCTCTTCGACGGTGTAAAAATCAGTCGCCTCTTTTACCGGGACAGTAAACCAGAAGCTGGATCCCGAGGAATTACTCTCAAATCCGATGTTGCCCCCCATTATTTTTATAAGCTGGGAGACAACCGTCAACCCTAAACCTGTCGATCCTACAACAAGGGGTTGAGGAGCATGATTTCCCTCTTTCCTCCTGAAATAATGGGATATCACCTTTTGAATATTTTCAGCTATACCACAACCGGTATCGGTAACCACAAACTTCAGCAGTAAATTTTTACTGTTATCATAACCATCATTTTCAATCTTTATTGAGACTGATCCATCGGTTGTAAATTTGATGCCATTGTCCACCAGATTGGTTACAATTTGAACCAGGCGCCCTGGATCTCCGTGGATATACTCCGGCACATCCGGATCTATATGATAGAGGAGTTGAAGACCTTTATTTTCAGAAGCCAATCGCAACAGATAAAGATCATGATCCAGACTCTCTTTTAAATTAAAATCTTCCTTTTTCAGATCAAGTTGCCCCGACTCTATCTTGGAAAAATCGAGAACCTGGTTCACCACCCCCAGCAACCGCTCCACCGACGAACCAATCATCTCCAGATATTCCCTCTGCTCTTCTGTCAAATCTGTTTCCAGAACAAGGCTCGTCATGCCAACAATGCCATTCATAGAAGAGCGTATCTCATGACTCACATTTTCAAGAAAATTATTTTTGAGATGAATCGATTGATCAGTGTGGATCTGCCCCTGCACCTCTGGAGCCTCAAAAGAACGTCCCTTCACCAAAGCTTTGAAAGCTCTCTTCTTCAGTGTGGCATTTGTCTTTTTCTGCCCGTCAAGCCGAGTTTTGAGATCTTCTACCTGCTGCTGCAGTTTTTCAATTTCCGTCATTTCTCCCCTCCCGCGTCTCAACCTTCCCCCTTTTCATTTCCCAGCACCTGTGTATCTTTTTATTTCTGGAAAAATCATAAGGTATTGTTTTTATGCTTATATCCTTCACGATAAAAAAATCTTTCAGTTGAGGATCAAGTATAAACTTCCTGTAGTTTGTCGAAAAAAACAGCACTCCCGACTTATCCAGACGTGCCATTGCAAGCCTGATAAGCTTAACATGATCCTTTTGAATATCAAAAATCCGTTTTTCTTTTTTTGTGTTTGAAAAAGTTGGCGGATCGACGAAAATTATATCAAAAGCAGACCGGCACTCCCGTAACCATGCCAGACAGTCTCCCTGTGCAACGGTATGTTTTTCTTCAGCAAAACCATTGAGCGCCAAATTCATTTTTGTCCACCTTGTATAAGTGGCTGAAAGATCAACTGTTGTACTGCTTGCACAACCCCCCGCAGCAGCCTGAATTGTTGCACTGCCGGTATAACCAAAAAGATTGAGAAACCTTTTGCCCTTTGCCTGTTGAAAAATTCTCTGCCTTAAGGGACGATGATCAAGAAATAGACCAGTGTCAAGATAATCCGTAAAGTTCACCAGATAATAACAGTTCCCCTCTTTCACCTCATACAGTTTTTTTCGGCTGTTCTTTTTCTGGTACTGATTTTTCCCTTTTTGCCTCTGTCTTGTTTTTAGAAAAACCCGGTTAGAACGCACTCCAAGTATCTCTTTTATCTGTCTGACTGCATCCCTTAATCTTTGGGCGGCAAGCTCTCCGGCAACTGATTTTGGAGGGGAGTATTCATGAATGTGTACCCACTTTCCGTACAGATCAACGCTGATATTATAATGAGGCAAATCTCTATCGTAAACTCTGAAACAGGAGATACCCTCTCTTTCCGCCCACCCCATATATTTTTTCAGATTCTTTTTAAACCTGTTGCCAAATTCACTCTCACTCTCCATGCCCATTTCAGACGGTTTCTTCCATCGAAAGGAGTCTTTTGTTGTTCCATCCACAAGTCCAACGAGAAGCCTGCAGGGTATAGTACCATTAAAAAGCTTGTATCTGTTTCTCCAGGCCAGATTAAAACTATCAGTAAAATCCGGATTAGAAATAAAAACCCCGATATTCCAGCCGGGAAACCTTTCTCTGCTTATGCGTCCGAATGCTCTGTATAAATAGGATACCTGTTCAGCTTCCGAGAGTCGCTCTCCGTAAGGAAGATTGGATAATATCATACCCTTTTCAGTGGGTGACTGCAGGGTAGCAAGCTCAGCCTGTTTAATCCGGATAAACTCTTCAAGCCCTGCACGTTCGATATTCTTTCTTGCGCCCTTCACAACTACAGGATCACAATCATACCCAACCATGACAGGCCAGTCCTTTTCCAACCCGGCACTCTCCCGGGCAACAGCCTCATCTATCAACTCCTGCCAGAGAAGAGTATCGTGCTGCAGCCAACCGAGAAAACCAAAATAGTTTCGAAATAAACCGGGAGCAGAGTCACCATACATCATCGCCGCTTCTATAAGTATGGTTCCTGTACCGCACATGGGGTCTACCAGTGTCCCTGCCCCACCCTTCAACCAGCCGCTCAGGCCGACGATTGCAGCGCCAAGTGTTTCTTTAAGTGGAGCTCGCGCCCCAGACACCCTGTAGCCCCTGCGGTGCAGACTTTCTCCGGAGAGGTCCAGAAAAAGTGTTGCCTGTTTTTTGTCAAGGTGGAGGTGCAGCCTGATTCCAGGCTTTGATGTGTCAATCGACGGACGATCCCCCTCTCTGTTTCTAAAATAGTCAACAACTGCATCTTTTACCTTCAGTGCCGCATAATGACTATGGCTGATGGGGCTTTCACCGGATATTGTGCAGTCCACTGCAAACGTGGTGTCAATCGTCATATGGGTGGACCAGTCCGCTTTCAAACAGTCCTGATACAATTCTTCCTCATTTTTTACCGGGAACTCAGATAACTGTAAAAGGATTCTAGAGGAAAAGCGAGACCACAAACATGCTCGATAAGCAGCTGCCAACCCTCCCTGCCAGAACACAATGCCCCTGCCACTGGAGATGTCTCTGCCACCAAAAGACTCTATCTCCTCTTTGACAAGGCTCTCTAAACCAACAGCACAGACGGCTGTCAAAGTGTGCAAGGTATCTTTTGCTTTCATATTTCGTACCCCGCGACCGGGTGTTAACCAACCACAGGGTTGGTTAGAAGATGGTAAGTAGATTGTTTTTGCCTGAACATCCCGGGCGCTTGCCATCGCAATACCATTATAAAAGTTGATAGGCAACAGGTAAATAGAATTATCCACTTGGCAATTTATGCTTGACCTCTTTGTTATTACGGCTAAACTGTACCATAATTTTTATGCAACTATTCAGAAGTGCCCATCCATCCCTACGTGGAAACAGGAGAAATCATGAAAAAAAGGTTCTACACATCAATTGTACTCTCGTCCCTTCTTGGCTCACTTGTCCTTTTGGGGGTCGGTTGCAGCCCCAAAACAGTTGTCCCCCCAACTTCAGCAGGCTCTTCCGGGTCAATGTCCGGCGGCAAAGATATCAGCTATCCCTCAGCAGAAGGCGGGTATTCTGAGGAAAATATGCCCACTGAAGGTACACTTGATGATACCGCTGCAGGTAGTATCGCTGGTGGATCCGCCAATGCACTTGACAACCAGACAGACGAATATAAACGAGTACACGGAAGATCCTCGGACAACCTCTACCCTATCTATTTTGACTTCGATCGGGCCGCAATCACAACGGATATGACGGACGTAATAGTGCGCAACGCGGAGTACCTTAACTCAGTTCCGGGAACAGCAGTAATTATTGAAGGAAACTGCGATGAAAGGGGAACCAATGAGTATAACCTCGCCCTTGGTGAAAGAAGATCTATCAACACCCAGCAGTTTTTAATTGACCTGGGCGTGGACCCCTCAAGAATCAGGACCCTTTCCTATGGCGAAGAGAAACCTCTCTTCCCGGGACAGGACGAGGATGCCTACAGTCAGAACAGACGTGCAGATTTTGTTATAGAATAATAAAATCTTTCCTTTCCTCCGGCACAGCTCTCCTGTGCCGGAGAAATCATCTTCCTGCTACTCGTCAGGGTTAGAAATTTTCTGCAGAATTTTTTCAACCACTTCATCAATCGAGATATTTGTAGTCTCGATTTTCATAGCATCCTTTGCCGCTTTAAGTGGAGCAATCTTCCGTTCACGATCATTTTTATCACGCTTAAGAGTCATAGCCAGGATTTCCGCCTCATCCACCTCCATCCCCTTCTGCCGAAGCTGCTCAACACGCCTGCGTGCTCTTTCCCGGGGATCGGCATCAAGAAAAAATTTATGTTTTGCCATAGGAAAAACCACTGTGCCGGTATCTCTTCCCTCGGCCACAACCCTGCCCTCCGCCCCCAAAACTCTTTGCATTTCTGTCAATTTTTCCCTCACCGAAGGGATAGCGGAAACCCGGGAAGCTACCATGGCCATTGCCGGGGTACGAATGATATCACTTACATCTTCACCGCCGAGCAGGACACAAATATCACTCTGATCATCAACAGCCGGGAGCAGCTGCATCCTTAATTCATCAAGGCTGCGGGAAACATCTTCAGATTCATCAAGGTTTACACCGAGCCGATCCAGGTAAAGACCCACAGCTCGATACATTGCTCCAGTATCAAGATAGGTATATCCGGTTGCACCGGCAACCTTCCTGCTTACTGTTGATTTTCCCACGCCGGCCGGGCCGTCAATGGTAACAATATTTTGCTTTTTAAACATAACCAAGATCAGCCAGGCAGTCAGCCAGAGCTGCCAAAAATCTAGTGTTTTCCTCCTCTGTACCAACAGTAACCCGAATAAAATCCGGGAACCCATAGCTGCTCATAGAACGGATTATAACCCCCTTATGGAGCATTGCCCGGTACAAGTCATCCCCATTTCCCCTGACATCGATCAAGAAAAAATTCGTCTGCGAAGGGTAACTTATACAGCCAAGCTTTTCCACCCCTGCGGCCAAAACACTCAACCCTCTCCTCGTCTTAGCCAGAGTCTGTTGAAAATAGTCTTCATCTTCCAGGGCTGCCCTGGCACCAACTTGAGCCAACTGGTTAATATTAAAGGGTTGGCGAACCTTATGCAGACAAGAGGCAACTTCCCTGGCCATGAGCCCGAACCCCACACGCAAACCAGACAGACCGTATGCCTTTGAAAACGTTCTCAACAGGACAACCGGGCAGCGGTCCTCACTGTTTCGTATAAGGGGGTGGGGATCGACCCGGGAACTTATATCCATAAAATCCACATATGCTTCATCCAGAACAACGATAACAGTTTCAGGCACTTTCCCTAAAAAACTATGCAACTCTAACGGCTCGATTATTGTTCCTGTCGGATTGTTCGGATTGTCAATAAAAATGAGCCTTGTCTTTGCGGATATTGTTTCTCGAATAGTCTCCAGATCATGCTTCATACCCCGCAATGGAACTATATGATTGATACCACCCCGCACCTGGACAAACTTCTGATACATCAGGAAAGAGGGGTGACTTGTGATAACCTCATCCCCCTCCCGCACAAACGCTTTTACCAGAAACTCAATTACCTCATTGGAGCCATTCCCTAAAACGATCTCAGCAGGATCAACCTCAAATTTTGAGGCGATTGCTTGAGCAAGATAATAACACGATCCATCAGGGTACCTGTTCAGGTTGGAAAGCTCTAGACGTAGAGCCCCCACCACCTCAGGTGATGGTCCCCAGGGGTTCTCGTTTGAGGCGAGTTTTATAGAGTCACTGATGCCATACTCACGCTCAAGCTCATCAATAGGCTTTCCCGGCGGATACGGTGTAATAGATGCAATATTATCCGGAATAATAAGTTTCAACTGATCTTCACGTAAAGTAGTGGGCGGGAAAGCCGCCCATTTTATCAGATATCCAGCGGTGGTAATTCGAGGTTAAGTTCCTGCTCAAGGTGATATGCCGCCTGGATCAGTTTTTCTTCCCCGAAATGATCTCCCTGAACCTGGATTCCCACAGGTAATCCTGTGCCGGTAAATCCTCCCGGAACGGAAAGCCCGGGAACACCCGCGAGATTGGCCGAAATAGTCAGTATATCAGATAAATACATGGCCAACGGGTCGTCACTATTTTCACCCATTTTCCATGCCGGTGTTGGTGTGACGGGGGAGATCAGAATATCACACTTTTCATATGCTTTTTTGTAGTCACCTAGAATCAGTGTTCTCACCTGGGAGGCTTTTTTGTAATAGGCATCATAATAGCCGGAGGACAGGGCATAGGTGCCGATAAGAATACGTCGCTTCACCTCGGCGCCAAAACCTTGAGAGCGTGTCTGTTTATACATATCAAGCAAAGAATCCGCCTGCTGATCCCTGTACCCGTATATGACACCATCATATCTGGCAAGGTTAGAGCTTGCCTCGGAGGAAGCGATAAGGTAGTAAGAGGCAACACAGTATTCGGTGTGGGGAAGAGAAATATCAACCAGTTCCGCCCCGCCACTCCTTAACACCTCAATACTATTTTGTACGACGTGCTCAACTTCAGGATCCAGCCCCTGTTTGAAATACTCCAGAGGTATTCCCACACGAACCCCGTCAAGCCCCTTTTTCAGGGATGAGGTGAAATCAGGAGTAGCTTTCCGAACCGATGTAGAATCCTTCTTATCATAGGCGCTGATTACGTTCATCAAGGTGGCGCAATCCGTAACACTCCGGGAAAGAGGACCAACCTGATCAAGGGAAGATGCGAATGCTGTAAGGCCAAACCGGGAAACTCTGCCATAGGTCGGTTTCATGCCGACAACTCCGCAAAGAGATGCCGGTTGTCTTATAGATCCACCAGTGTCTGATCCCAGAGACCCTAGACATTCCAGTGAAGCAACAGACGCAGCCGAACCACCGGAGGATCCTCCGGTAACATACCCGCTCTTGACTGGGTTCTGCGGTACACCGAAAGCACAGGTCTCTGATGTGGAGCCCATGGCAAACTCATCCATGGCAACCTTACCCAGAATCACCCCACCCTCTTTCCTGATCCTGTCAACGACGGTTGCATCGTAGGGAGGGATATAGTTCTCCAGTATTTTGGAACCACAGGTGGTTTTTACACCTTTTGTACAGAGAAGATCCTTTATGGAAAGAGGAATACCACAGAGGGCACCAGCCTTTCCTGCGCTTCGCTTTTTATCCGCCGCTATCGCCTGACTGAGGGCACCCTCCCTGTCAACGGTAATAAAAGCTTGTAGCTTTTTATCTATTTTTTCAATTCTGCCCAGGCAGCTCTCTGTCAGCTCAACTGCAGTGAACTCTCCAGCTGCCATTTTTTTCACTGCCTGGGCAATGGTTAATTCGTAGGGTTTCATTATGTTTTGCAGTACCTCTCTGGCTCCCGATTACAAAGCCTTTATAGCAGCGCAACTGAAAGTTTTCCGAATAGTCGGGTTAGATAATTTTGGGGACCTGAAAACTCTCACCATTCTGCTGAGGGGCATTAGCAAGAGATTCTTCCCGGGAAAGTGACTCAGTTACACGATCTTCACGAAAAGCATTTGTTACAGAAAAAACATGTGTTGTCGGTTCTACCTTGCCGGTATCCAGTTCTCCAAGCTTGTCCACATATGACAAAATAGTGTCCAGTTGCCCTGTCATTACGTCTAAATCCTCATCGGACAGAGTCAACCTTGCCAGGTTCGCCACATGCTCAACTTCTTTCTTAGTGATATTCATAAATGATAAGTTCGTAAAAACCTCAGTTTCGATGGATAAGTAAAAACCTTCATAAATTATTTAAAATTATTATTCTGCTCGTAGAGTTTTTCCAGGGGTTCTCCCGAAAAACCATTTTTTACAGGTTTAAAATCAACTATGGCCTGGGAGAATGTCTCGACAATCGCCGAATCAAATTGAGTTCCACTGCATTTGAACAGCTCCTCTACCGCCTCTTCCATAACCTTGTTTTTCCTGTAATTTCTCTGGGATGTCATGGCATCGAAACTATCTACAACGGTAATAATTTTTGTGAGATCGTCGAGTTCATCACCGGTCAATCCTGCCGGATATCCCTTTCCATCGACCCTCTCGTGATGATGTCGTATTATAAACTGCTCTTTCTCCATAAAGCCCAACGGTTTTATGATGTTTGCCCCGACTGTTGGGTGTTTCCTGATAAGTACCCATTCTTCATCAGTCAGTTTCCCCGGCTTCTGGATACACGAGAGATCAATTACCAGCTTTCCGATATCATGAAACTGAGCAGAACGTCCTAAAACAACAATATCATTTTCACTCAGCTCCATCGCCCCACCCAACATCAGCGCATACTCAGTGACACGTTTGGTGTGACCGGCTGTATAGTAGTCTTTCTCCTCCATTGCATTCTGGAGGCTGGCCATTAACTGCACAGTCGCATTTTCGAGGCTGTTACTGTAGGTAAGAAGCAGTTTATTCTGCTCTTCAAGCTGTTTAGCTTTTTCCTGGATGTCGTCCTCAAGGGCAGCTTTATATTGCCTCTCCCTAAGCACATACATCCTCTTCTCCACAGCTCTTCGAATCTTTACATTGAAAATATCCAGATCTTCAATCGGTTTCGTAAGAAAATCGTAAGCACCCAGGTTAATAGCTTTTACCGCGTAGTCCATAGAACCAGCCCCGGTAAGAAATAAAACAGGAATGTCAAAATCCAGCCTGTTGAGCTGGTTCATGGTTTCAAAACCATCCATGTCCGGCATAGTGATATCCAGAATAATCACATCATAGCTGTCGTTTACAGCTGCTATCACTTCCTCGCCGCTTGCTACTGTGTCCACCTGATAACCAAACATTTCCAGTATTTGGGATACTGTGGAGCGAACCATCAGATCGTCATCAGCTATAAGTATTTTAGTGGTGTCTTTGTTCAAAAAATATCTCCAACCGGATCATAAATTTTTGAGCCGTGTGGTTTTTCCTTGTTTTTATACGTCTCCTGTTCCATCTTTTCAAGCCTGCATCCTTCGAGTTTACATTTTCCAATATGTTTTTGCAACGTCCCTTGCCATCTCAACCACCGTGTGCGCACTCTTTTCCTTTCCCAGCAGACAGCATATTTTTTCATCAACCTTTGCCGGAAGCACATTTTTTAAATCATTGCCTGCCAATTCACTGAGAACCGCGAAAACCCCTCTGTTCATCCCGGCAAGGCTATAACCTCCCTCGAGAGAAATTAACAGTTTCCCATTACACACTGTTTCTGCCAATTCAACCATAACCCTGGTCATATAAGCAAACCCGTTATGCGTAAGTTGCATTGAGCTGATACTGTCTTCAATAAATGTATCAAAACCCGCCGATACAAGAATAAGCTCCGGTTGATATTCCAGACATACAGGTGCCACTAAGGTGTTAAAAATATTAGCATATTCAACATCCCCCTGACCACCCGGAAGAGGGATATTGATAGTATACCCTTCCCCCCGTCCTGATCCTGTTTCTGCCAGAGATCCGGTACCCGGGTAGAGAGGATACTGGTGTGTTGATATATAGAGCACCTTATCAGTATCATAAAACGAATTCTGTGTTCCATTGCCATGGTGTACATCCCAGTCAACAATCATTACCCTGTTAACGCCGCAATTTTGAATGGCATGGTGGGCAGCAATGGCTACATTATTAAAGAGACAAAACCCCATGGATCTATGTTTTTCAGCATGGTGGCCCGGAGGTCTGACCAGGGCAAAACCGTTATCTATTTCACCTTGAAAGAGAAGGTCTACCCCTTTCACCACAGCCCCGACTGCAAGGCATGCTGCACTATAACTCTCTTTTGAGGTAAGAGTGTCCGCATCAAGAACTGAATACATTTGGCCCGATGTTGCAGCTACAGTTTCAATGAGAGCGTCTGAATGGTTTAAACGAAGAAGATCTCCGGATGCCGAATGAAACGATGGTTCAATCAGTTCTCCCATCTCCTGCATTTTATCCAGCAGGTTAAATATCGTCCTTATCCGCTCGGGTGATTCAATATGGTTGTATCCGGGATCATGGGATAAAAAGAGATTGTCTCTAAAAATTGCTGTCTTTCTCATTGGTGTCTTACTCCTGATTTTCCTGGGAGTAAAAAAGAAAAAGCGCAATCTCACTGCAGGGTGAAATTGCGCTTCTATTTCTACCTTTTTTACAGTGTCACATCGGTACTATCAATTTATTGGTTTCTTCGTTCCAGGTGACAACAAGATACCAGGCGATCATTGCAAGGCCGATAACCAGAAGTGTTGGCCCATAACCCAGAATATCAGGCATATAAACATAGGACCCGAGAACCCCGTCCGCCTCAAAATCATTATCCCTGAACCAGGCAGTCATAACGGACGAGACTATACCAAAAAAAGGCACAACTATCATAAGTTTAACCTGCCCCTCGCCAACACGCCACAATGTTCCAGAGCCGCAACCACCGGCAAACATGGCACCAAGACCAAAAACAAACCCACCGACAACGCCGCCCCAGCCAAATGTACCCCGAACATAATTAAGGGGTGCCAGTACCGCCTCTCCTTCAGCTCTCATTGGAACAGCATATTTCAATACTGCAGCACCAATTGCCACGATAACTATCGACAGCATAACAGATTTAGCCAGAGTACAGTCACCGGTCATATGTGGTTCACGGAATCCCTGCACCATACACCACCGACCTCGCTGCATGGTATATCCAAGAGCTGCGGCAATAAGTATTATACCACTCAACGACGCAATATAGTCGCTGTCTTCATTGCCCGCATATATGTAAGCTGCGGCAATAAGAACCAAGGTACATACTGTTCCCATTATATAGACTACCTTTGATGAAAAACTAATGGTTTTCGAACCACCTTCACCCCAGGTAATATACTCCATTTCCAGGTAAAGAAGCTTGAGACCAAGAATAACACCAAAAACAAGACCAAACATCATGGCGAACCCGTTGGCACCGAAATTCCCGATTGCATTATAGAAACCACCAACATTACATCCACCGGCTAAAGTTGCCCCAATTCCCATCAAAATACCGGCAATTACTGCTTTCACCATTTCTCGATATGGTGGGATCCTCAAAGCAAAATCCTTTCCCAGGCAGGCAGAGATAAATGCACCGGCAACAAAACCTATACCTATAACAGAACCCGAATTCACAAAAATTGACCGTGGAGCTTCATCATAAAACCCGAAAATAGCCCCATTCGAGCCAAAAATACTGGCGCCCCCGAACATTATCCAGTCCCCCCAGTTCCTGATAGCTCCAACAGCCCCCCACGGTCTCCACCAGGCCATTATCATTACCGATAGAAAAGCAACTACGACACCAGTAATATAGGGGTTCCACTCCTTTTCACAGAAAAGGCCGTATAGCTCTTTAGCCTTATTTTTGAAAACTGATTCTTCACTCATAGTGCTCTCCCTGTTAAGTAGACAAAAAATAACCTTCAACTCTATTTTTATAAATACCTGTTGTGTCAATCAGTATCTTTATGTGAAAACCTAATCCCCTTCCCCTACTGAATAGTTACACTGCTTTACACATCTCATATTTTTTGTCAAGATAAACGACATACCACACCCGCCACCACCACACTGTGGTGTAATTTTTATTTGCTTAAATATCACATGGTTACACTGCTCGTTTTTTCATTCCTTGACAGATGGCCGAAGCTAAAGTATAGGTCAAAAACGAACTTTTTTCAGTTAAGAAATTTATCCTCCATCGGATTTTTTTCTTATCAACTTATATAAGTAAATTAAATGCCAGGAGAACAGTTATGAGTGACTTCAAAGTAATTGAAGAAGGAGTAGAACCAGCTAGTGTGCTTGATGCTAAGGGACTCAGTTGTCCAATGCCGCTTCTCAGGACTAAAAAAGAAATGGGAAAGATCAATTCCGGCGACATTCTTCAGGTGGACGGAACTGATCCGGGTTCCAGAAATGATCTCCCCGGTTGGTGTGAACGGGCAGGACATGAATATCTTGGAGAAAAAGAAGAGTCCGGTTATATAAGTTTTTTTATCAAAAAAGGTTAATACTTCAAAGAACCCGCAGTGAGTTCTTTACCCTTCGGGTTCTCCCAACTTTAAATTGAATTGCACATAGGTTGCGATTTGATTTTTTTTATGTCTGCCGGTTAAATCAAAGCCGGCAACCTTCTTGAAGGAGAATAAATATGGCAAAAAGTTTAGGTATTTTTGTTACTACCACAGACAGCCTTCAACACGTTATAGGCATCACCAAAGCAGCTAAAGCCAAAGGATCCAATGTAAAGGTTTTTTTTACCTGGAAGGCAACAACCCTCTCCAAAGACCCTGAGTTTGCCGGATTATGTGATCTTGCTGATGATGTTTCTATTTGTGTAGACAGCTATAAAAAACAGGGCTTTGATATTGAGGATATTCCCGAGGGATTAACCGCAAAAAAAATGGCTACTCAAGCTCAACACGGTATTATGATAGAAGACTTTGACTGTTACCTCAGTCTGTAAAGGAGACATAAAATGGAATACAAAAAAGTATGCTTCATGTACAGGCACGAAGATTACGTCGTAGATGGTATCAGATCAGCTTTAGGTTTAGCTGTCGAAAATATGTACTCATATGGCGTGGTGATTGACAAAGAAATTCCTGAAATAGATGAGTTGACCAAAGAAAGCATAGAAATGCTTCGTGACATGGAAGGCGATATTTTTACCACAGTGCAGGCTGATGTTGAAAAAAATGATTTCACCGCTATTTCTATTGAAGAGCTTGGTGAAAAACTTCGTGAAATGACCCATATCATCCCCTACGGTGCCAAATAAAATATCCAGGAGTTTCTATACTATGAAAATATTAAATGTATACAGATCGCAGCCGGATGAAACTGTACAGAAGTTAGTTGAGATTGTTAATCGTGACCGGGAGGTTGATACCTTTGACTTGACTGTAGATAGTCCGGATTATAGTAATCTGGTTGACAAAATTTTTGAAGCCGATCAAACTATTTGCTGGTGGTAATAATAAAGTAGTCGGTTAAATAATACCTCAGGCTCCGTTGAACAGATACGTTTGACGGAGCTTTTTTTTCGCGAATAATATTTTTATAAAAAAAATTTCATTATTATATCATGAACAAGTGGTCTTAATTTTTTTATTTTTTCAATATTATCAGACAAATGCACTCTATTCGTAAGTAAAACTATTGCAGTATCCCTTTCAAAATCTATCCAAAAAGATGTTCCCGTAAAACCTAAATGGCCTCTACTTTCATTGCTGAAAAACCTGCCGCTGCTTGAATTTCCTCTCGTTGGGGTATCAAAGCCGTAAGCCCAGCTGGATTTACCAACTCTTGTCAGCAAATGTCTCAACAGAGCTGAGCTATATGAAGGATGTTCCTCCCTGCCCTTAAATTGTTCTATTAAGTGTTCGCAAAGAGACAACACAGCTGGTGCTGTACCGAATAATCCGGCATGTCCTCCCACACCACCCATTGCTCTGCAGTTATCATCATGGACAATTCCACAAAGCATTTTACCACTCCATACGCAATTTTGTGTAACAGCACACAGTCTCCTATCAAAACTTTTATTTTTTGAAAATAACAACCATTTCTGCAGCTTTAAAGGGGTAATAACTTTCTTTTCCCATAAAACATCCAGTGAAACTCCAGCTTTCTCTTCAATTATGAATCCAAGCAATATAAAACCGAGATCGCTGTATAGATTGTCTGTGCCGGGTGAAAAACAAAGTTCTTCTTGCAAAATCCATTTTTGAAGTTTTTTACTTTTTTGATGTTCGGGTACTTCGTGTAGTTTTTTATAATATGGTTTATGAGCCGGCAAACCTGAAGAATGTGATAAAAGATGAGAAATTGTAATTCTTTTTTTATCCTCAGGTAATTGCCAACTACAACAATCAGAAAGCTCATCTTCCAAACGAATTAATCCATCTTCAATTAAAACTGCAATTGAAAGCGTTGTGACCAGTGGTTTTGTTAATGATGCCAGATCAAAATAGGTCCTTTGCTTAATCCTCTTTTGTGACCCTGATTTTTCAGTAGTTCCATAACTATAGCTTCTACTCCACCTCACAGAGTCTTTTAAAGTTGAAAAAGACAAGCAAACACCTGAAAAAACATCTCTTTTTAAAGAGTCATTGATGACATTGTCGAGTTCTTCTTTAAGCCTGGCTTCATTAAAAATTTTCATTATAAATATCTTATTATTATATTGAATTTTTGATCAATTTTGACTAGATTATAAGCATATAATAATTATATGTATATATCTGTTTTTTCAATAAATTTGAAGAGTTTAAAAAACGAGACCAGCCACATAAAAATCTATTTTCAACACTCTGTTAACAGCTTCATGTTAACAGTTTTTTAAGTACCGGTTTATAAAACTGTTAATAAACATATATAAACATTTGAAAAAGAGTTATAAGATTAATATTGTTTATAATTAACACATTAAAAACAAATAGTTATGTTTTCATTAAACATATTATCAGAACTAATAATAATAATAATAAAACTATAATAAGGATTCGTTGAAAGGAGTCCCCTTATGGCACTTAATTGCACAATCAGCAGAAATTATTTTCTCGAAGCTCTTAACAATCTTCAAAACCTAACCAACAAAAAGGGAACATTGGCCATTTTGTCAAATGTTCTTATAGAATCGACAAACAACGGATTGATTTTAACAGGAACAGATCTTGAAGTTGGTATGCGGCTCTTTGTTCCCGCAGAAATTCAAGATGAAGGGTCATTGACTCTTCCCTCAAAGAAAATTTTTGAGATTGTCAGAGAATCAGGATCAGAAACTATAACTATAGAAGAAACAGACAATAGCTGGGTTATTATAAGGGCAGGTTTAAGTAAATACAATCTGGCTGGAGTAGCAAGTGACGAATTTCCTGAATTTCCTGAATATGAAGATGAATCATTTATCTCGTTTGAGAGTCATATATTTCTCGAACTTATTGATAAGATTATTTATTCAATAGCAAATGAGCAGGAGAATATTTACTCTCTTACGGCTGTGCTGTTTGAAAAAGAGGTGCGGGATGGCACTTCTTATCTGAAGATGATTTCCTCTGACGGACATCGGTTATCAATTATGGAAAAAGATGTTGCTGCAAATCTCGATGAAATGCAGCTCAACGATGTCACTCTGATACCCAAAAAGGGGATTCAGGAATGGAAAAAATTTTGTGAGGGTAGAGATGCTTTAGAAGTATCTTTTGAACAAAAACAGCTGGTTCTCAGAGATGAGGATGCTGTTATGATTATTCGTCTTAAACATGGTGAATTTCCTCAGTATTCAGCCATTCTTGAAGCTGTCCAGCTTGAAAATTGTCTGGAAATTCAGAGAATACCTTTCCTGGAATCGCTAAAGAGAATAAATCTGTTCACTGAAGATATATTTCACACTATCCAGTTGAAGATTGAAAATAATCTGATGATACTTTCCTCACAGAATGCTGATTTAGGCAACGCAAAAGATGAACAGTCCATATCGTATTCCGGTGAACCACTCAGCCTTGGATTTAACTGTAGATATTTTATTGAAGCGCTCCAGGCTATGGAAAGTGAAACGGTTGAAGCGTATATCAATTCGAATAACAGCCCGTGCCTCATGAAGGCTGATGATGATGTTGGCTTTATATCCATTATAATGCCGATGCAGTTGTAAATATTACTATTACAGGGAACTAGCGTGACAGAAGAAACTAGCAAATACGGTGCGGAACAGATAAAGGTACTTGATGGTCTGGAAGCAGTACGTAAACGACCGTCCATGTACATTGGAAATACAGCTACAGAGGGTCTACACCACCTTATATGGGAAATTGTAGATAACAGTATAGATGAAGCCCTGGCAGGCTACTGCAACAGGATCAGGATTATTATTCATGAAGATAATTCTGTTTCTGTGGAGGACAATGGGCGTGGAATTCCGGTAGAAAAACATCCTACTGAAGATATGACAGCTCTTGAACTTGTCATGACTACTCTTCATGCAGGGGGTAAGTTTGATCACTCATCTTACAAAGTATCCGGAGGGTTGCATGGTGTCGGTGTATCTGTAGTTAATGCACTTTCCAGTGAAGCCTATGCTGAAATTAAAAGAAACGGTAAAATATATAGACAATCATATAACTACGGTGAGAAGGCGAGTGAGTTACAGGTTATCGGTCAAAGTGATAAAACAGGGTCAAAAATAACTTTTAAACCCGATTCCCAAATATTTACTGAAACGACTACTTTTAATTATGAAACGGTTAAAAACAGAATAAGGGAACTCTCTTTTTTAAATAAAGGGTTACGGATATATCTAAAAGATGAGCGGAGTGGAGAAGAAGATAAATTTCATGCCTCCGGAGGGATCATATCCTATATAGAGTATCTTAATCGTAAGAGAACAGTCATATTCCCTGAACCTATTTACATTTCAGGTTCAAGAGATAATGTTGAAGTAGAAATTTCTCTGCAGCATTTTGACGGATATTCAGAACGTCTCTTTTCTTTTGTAAATAACATCAATACCCGTGAAGGCGGTAGTCATGTAGCCGGTTATAGATCATCTCTCACCAAGTGTATAAATCGGTATGCAAATGATGATATGATTCCGAAAAATATGCGGGAAAAAATGGGAGGAGATGACGTAAGAGAAGGATTGACCAGTGTCATATCTGTTCGTGTACCCAACCCACAGTTTGAAGGACAGACAAAGACCAAACTCGGCAATTCAGAGGTGAAATCAATTGTTGAATCTGTATGTACTGAAAAACTTACTCTTTTCCTGGAACAAAATCCTGCCATAGCTAAAAAGATACTTTTAAAAGTAGTTGAAGCGGCAAGGGCGAGAGAAGCTGCGAAAAGAGCCAGGGATCTATCCAGAAAAAAAGGTGCTACCAGCCTGCTTATGGCCGGTAAGCTTGCAGAGTGCCAGGAAAAGGATCCGGCTAAACGTGAAATATTTATTGTTGAGGGTGATTCCGCCGGGGGATCCGCCAAGCAGGGAAGAGATCGTTCAAACCAGGCCATACTACCCCTGAGGGGTAAAATACTTAATGTTGAAAAAGCCCGTTTTGATCGCATACTCAACAGCGAGGAAATTAAACAACTTATTGGCGCATTAGGTTGTGGAATAGGTAAAGATGAGTTTGATCTTGAAAAACTTCGTTACCATAAAATTATTATAATGACTGATGCCGATGTGGATGGCGCTCATATAAGAACCTTACTCCTCACCTTTCTTTACAGACAGATGCTTCCTCTTGTTGAAAATGGTTTCATTTATATAGGACAACCACCACTTTATCGTTTGGGTAAGGGAAAAAAAGAGAAATATTTTCTCGATGAGAGTGAACTGAACAATCATCTTTTCACTATGGCCAGTGAGAAAATAAAAATTCTTTCAAAGGATGGTGGAAAACCTGCAGAGGGGCATGAATTTGTCAAGCTTATGGAGAAATTATCCATATATCAGCGCATAGTAAGTTTTATGGAGAGAATGAATATCTGGGAGGAAATGCTCTATTTTCTTCTTGAAAATAAAATTCGCACTGCTGATCAGTTTACAGAAAAAACTTTTATAGAAGAACTTCTCAGTTATTTACCTGAAGAAGATCTGGTAATTGGGAATATAAGATCGTGCAGGTGGCGACCGGATTGTTATGAGGTTGATCTTGCTGTTCGTGGCAAGGTTCAGATCATGATGACCCTTGGTCCACAGATACCGCTTATCAACGAGTACAGAACTGCACTCTTATTATTTGAGACCGTTCAGCCTTACCTTAAAGGTGGATTCACTCTTGTTTCTGAAAATAAGAGTGGAGAGGAAAAAATGATTGATGCCGCAAACTGGTCTGAGATGTTGACTCTTGTACGTGGTCAGTCTTTTAAAGGTAGTCATCTTCAGCGCTATAAGGGACTGGGTGAAATGAATCCCGAGCAGCTTTGGGACACCACCATGAATCCTGAAAACAGGACCCTTATGCAGGTAACAATAGAAGATATTGAACAGGCTGATGATATTTTCACTACGCTTATGGGTGATAAAGTGGAGCCAAGGCGGGAGTTTATTCAAAGTCATGCTCTTGAAGTAACAGACCTTGATGTTTAATTCCGCCACATAACAAGGCTCGAAATTCTTACTGTCTTTCACCATACCATCAAATTTAAATAGAATATTTTTATGAGCACAGACATAGAAGAAAGTAAAGAAAAGTTCCCCACCATATCAATTGAGAAAGAATTGCAAAAATCGTATCTCGATTATGCGATGAGTGTAATTATCGGGCGTGCATTGCCTGACGTAAGAGACGGGTTAAAGCCTGTTCACCGAAGAGCTCTTTTTGCAATGCGGGAACTTGGTGTTTTCCATAATAGACCATATGTAAAATCGGCAAGAATAGTTGGTGATGTTATAGGTAAATACCACCCACATGGGGATACCGCAGCATATGACACCATTGTTCGTATGGCTCAGAATTTTTCTATGCGTTATCCGCTGGTTGACGGGCAGGGAAATTTTGGTTCTCTGGATGGAGACTCTCCTGCGGCAATGAGGTACACAGAAGCGCGGATGACCAGAATTGATCGTGAGATAGTAAAAGATCTTGAAAAGGATACAGTTGACTGGACACCAAATTATGATAATTCACTGGATGAACCGACAGTCATGCCGGCGAAGATACCAAATTTACTGGTAAACGGTTCATCCGGTATTGCTGTTGGCATGGCCACAAATATTCCCCCCCATAATTTGTCGGAGGTTATAGACAGCCTTATTGCTCTGATAGAAAATAACAACCTTACTGTTCATGAGCTTATGTCCATTGTAACAGGACCTGATTTTCCAACAGGTGGCCTGATTTGCGGACGAGCAGGAATAAGAGAAGCCTATGAGACAGGAAAAGGTGTGGTCATTATGAGAGCTTTGACTCACATCGAAAAACTAAAGGACGGAAAAAGGGAAGCTATAGTTATTACAGAAATCCCCTATCAACTTAATAAAGCCAGTCTGGTAGAAAAAATAGCACACCTGGTAAAAGACAAAAAGATTACCTCTATCTCTGAAGTAAGGGATGAATCTGATAGACAAGGTTTACGTGTAGTTATAGAACTGAAAAGAGATGAAATAGCAGAAGTTGTACTTAATCAGCTCTATAAGCTGACACTGATGCAGAAATCTTTTGGTATAATATTTCTTGCGATTGTCAATAATAAGCCGGAGGTTCTTAATCTTAAACAAATTCTCGAACATTTTATTCTTCACAGAAAAGTTATTGTTTATAGAAGAACGAGTTTTGAGTTGAGAAAAGCTGAGGAAAAGGCACATATTCTTGAAGGGCTGAATATTGCCATTAATAACCTTGATGAAGTTGTTGAATTAATCAAGGGAGCCAGAAACCCACCTGAAGCAAAAGAAAGGCTTATTTCCCGTTTCGACTTGAGTGAAATTCAGGCGCAGACCATTCTCGATATGCGTCTGCAGCGGTTAACAGGGCTTGAGCGGGAAAAAATAGCGCGGGAATATGATGAAATTATTAAAGAAATTAAAAGGTTAAAAACATTATTAGCGGATGAATCGCTGATCATGAGGCTTATCAGTGAAGAGCTGGTAGAAATTAAGGAAGCTTTTGGTGACGACAGAAGGACTGAGATAATTGACGCCACCGATGAAATCCTTCCGGAAGATCTTATTGCCCCTGAAGATATGGCAGTTACCGTTACCCACTCAGGGTACATAAAGCGTAACCCTGTAAGCCTCTATAGATCTCAGCACAGGGGCGGTAAAGGGGTTAAGGGGGTTAAAAACATTGAAGAAGATTTTGTATCCAACCTCTACGTGGCCTCGACCCTTGACACGTTTCTTTTTTTCACCAACCATGGAAAGGTTTTCTGGAGAAAGGTTTATCAGATGCCACTTGCAGGGCGAACGGCCAGGGGAAAAGCGATTGTAAACCTGTTGAATTTGGCGGATGATGAAAAAATTGCCGCTATTCTGCCGATTGAAAGTTTTGACGATGATTCAAAGAAAAAAACTATCATGATGGTGACAAAATTTGGAAGGATAAAGAAAACCAGTCTGCAGGAATTCGAACGTCCCCTGAAGAAAGGAAAACGTGCTCTGACTATAAATGAGAACGATGAGATAATCGGCGCCCATGTATTGAACGGCGAAGATACTATACTTTTAATAACCAAAGAAGGTATGTGTATTCATTTCAGGGAGTCAGATATTCGGACAATGGGCAGAACTGCTGCCGGCGTAAGAGGCATCCGGCTGGCCAGCGACGACTGTGTGGTCAATGCGATAGTTGTTTCTTCTGAAAATTCTATCCTTACCGTCACCGAGAACGGGTATGGTAAACGTAGTCCTATTGAGGAATATCGTTTACAAAAGCGAGGCGGAAAGGGTGTTATTGCCATTAAGAAAAGTGAAAGAAACGGAAGAGTTATTGATGCCAAGCAGGTTGAGGATGAGGACGAAATAATTTTAATTTCTGATCTGGGCAAGATGATTCGCATGGATCTCAGCAGCGTCAGGATTATTGGTAGAAGTACCCAGGGTGTTCGTCTGATCAACATGGAGGATGGTGAAAAACTGGTGGGTATGGACAATGTCGCCAAAGAAAAGGAAGATGACGACGAGGATTCTCTGGTAGCCGAAGGAGGTTCTGAAAAAGTAGAACCGGAACAGATCTCAAAAGATGATGAATAAGGCCAGTACAATTGCAATTGTCGGCGCTGGTAGCTGGGGCACTGCCCTTGCTGTGCTTTTGTCAAAAAAGGGGCATAGATGCTGTTTGTGGGGACATAACACTCTCCATGTAAAAAAACTATCTGAAAAACGAGAAAACAGTAAATATCTTCCCGGTATCATACTGCCGGAAAAACTGAAGATAACTGATAGCCTTGAAGGCTGTGTCGCGGGAAGTGACCTTATTGTGATGGTGGTTCCCTCACATGGGCTGAGAAAGGTTTTCAGCTCCCTGGTACCCTATATTAAAAGTGATGTAAGAATTATTTCTGCTGTTAAGGGAATTGAAAACTGCACACTTCAAACCATGACCCAGGTCATTGAAGAACTGGTTGAAGAAAAAAAAGGCAACGAACAGGTTGAAGTGGGGGTGCTGTCCGGGCCCTCTTTCGCTGAGGAGGTCGCAAAAGATATCCCTACAGCTGTAACTATCGGTTTTTCCCGGCTGGAGACCGCTCAGGAGATACAAAGGATTTTTGGTACAGAGACATTCAGGGTTTATGCCAGCCAGGATGTTATCGGCCTTGAGATAAGCGCCTCCTTTAAAAATATTATTGCGATTGCTGCAGGGGTGTGTGACGGATTGGGATATGGTCTGAATACACGTGCAGCACTTATCACCCGTGGTCTTGCCGAGATGAAACGACTAGGGGTTGCCATGAAGGCTGACCCGGCTACGTTTTCAGGATTGAGCGGAATCGGAGACCTGTTGCTTACATGTACTGGAGATTTAAGCAGAAACAGGACAGTTGGCTTAAAACTTGGTCAGGGGAAAAACCTGCAACAGATAACTGAGGAAATGAGTATGGTGGCAGAGGGCATCAAGACTGCCAGATCAATTTTCGACCTGAGCGGCAAGCTGGACATAGAAATGCCTATTCTTGAGCAGGTTTATAATATTCTATATAAGGACAAGAGCTGCTCTGATGCAGTTAAGGACTTGCTGACCAGGGATCTGAGGGACGAATAGTTTACACTTCTTCAGACCAGTCATTATCCTTGAAGTGATCATGGTCGGGTTTAGCTGGTTTTTCTTCAGCAAGTCTTTGCTTCAGCCACTTGGCAATCATATTTATTTCGGATTTAACTTCTTTTAGTGCTTTCCCTCTGTGGCTCACCTTATTTTTTTCTTCCATAGTGAGTTCCGCAAAAGTTTTGCTGTGCTGTTCAAAATAAAAAAGAGGGTCGTAACCAAAACCACTCTCCCCTCTTGGTTCCCGGAGAATTATCCCATTACATTTTCCTTCATAGGTTAATGCCGGACCGGAGGGAACTGCAATTGACAGGACACAGGTAAAGTGGGCCTTTCTGTTCCCATCCCCCATTACTTCAAGTTCCTGCAGCAGTTTCCTGCAGTTTTCATCATCTGTTGCATTTTCACCGGCATACCTGGCAGAATGAACACCTGGAGATCCTCTAAGGGCATCTACAACCAGTCCTGAATCGTCGGCAATCGCAGGAAGTCCAAGCACCTTGGCTGTATGGTGGGCTTTTTTATAGGCATTTTCATCAAATGTATCGCCATCTTCAACAGGTTCCGGAATGGGGCCAAAATCAGCCAGGGATTTCACCTCTATCGCCACATCTTTCAAAATTTCTTTGAATTCAGCAAGTTTGTTTTTGTTTTGAGTTGCAATAACAAGCATTTGAATCATTTTTTCTGCCTATTTTTTCTGAATTTTTTATCATACCTTTCCTGCTCACTGTAAATGCAGCCGCAGTAAGGTTGTCTGTACATATTACGTTCTCTCGATTCATCGATGGCTGCTTGCCACCCCGCTCTGAAATCTTCATAGTAAAAATGGAGAGAATACTGTTTTGAGAGTTCTTCACAGACAGATCTTATCTCCCGGTGATTCTGATATTTACTATAAAGAAGTGTTGTTGAGAAGGATTCAAAACCTTCTTTTTTTGCCTTTTGGGCTGTTTTCTCAAGTCGATCCCGGTAGCAGTAAGAACATCGGTTGTCCTCGTTATTTACAACATTCCTGAGAAAGCCGATAAGACCATAATTTTTATCTAAAAACATCGGTATTCCGATCTCTTTTGAGTATTCGTCAGCGGTGCGAAGCCTACGTCTGAATTCCTTATAGGGGTGGATGTTTGGGTTATAAAAATAACCGCTTAAAGAAACACCCTTTTGTTGCAGGCTGCTGATGGGAAAGATGGCACAGGGGCCGCAACAGATATGAAGAAGAAGGTTCATTTGTGTTTAAGGCACTAACCCGACAAGTCGGAAAACTTTTTAGTTACATTGGATAAGTGCCTTGAAGCTGGTATTAACCAGTTGCACTTAATAGCACGTTAGATTTTCTTGTTATTTATTACAGCTTTTATGGAGTAAGGCACTAAATTTTATATTTTTTAGGGTCTATTTTATACTGGTGGATCTTGTAGTTTATAATCCGTAAACTGGTGTCAAGATCTTTGGCCGTTCTGGTCTGGTTTCCATTGTTTCGTTTTAACCCTTCAATTATGAGCTCTTTTTCAAAATTTTCAACCGCAACGGCCAATGAAAGTGGTTTTTCCTTGCCAGTTGACTCAGCAGTTTGCAAAGACGGAGGAAGGTGAATGCCTTTTATCGAGTTATCATCACAGATTAAAACAGCTCGTTCCATACAATTTTGAAGCTCTCTCACATTTCCCGGCCAGTGATACTGTATAAGCATATCAATTGCTGAGGTTGAAATCCGTCCTATTTCCTTTTTATTTTCATTCGTATATTTATCCAGAAAGAACTCCGCCAGGAGGAGGATATCAGTTCTGCGTTCACGTAAAGGGGGCAGATAAACCGGGAAGACATTTAGTCGGTAGTAGAGATCTTCACGGAAATTTCCATCGCTAACGGCCTTCTCAAGGTCACGATTAGTCGCGGCAACGAGGCGGACATCACAGGTGACCTGCCTTGTTGAACCAAGTCGCTGGAAGGCTCGCTCCTGAACCACACCGAGTAGTTTGACCTGTACTGAATTGCTGATCTCACCTATTTCGTCTAGAAAAAGAGTGCCACCTTCAGCCTGTTCAAATCTACCGATTTTCTGTTCAATAGCTCCCGTAAAAGAACCTTTTTCATGACCAAACAGTTCACTTTCAAGGAGTGTCTCCGGAAGTGCAGAGCAGTTAACAACTACAAAAGGATTTTCTTTTCTTTTGCCGTTATAGTGCAAGGCCTTTGCTACAAGGGTTTTCCCGGTACCTGATTCGCCCCTCAGAAGTACTGTTGCGTTTGAATCGACAACCCGGTCGATCATTTCATAAACATTCTGCATTTTCACAGAATTACCTATGATGTCATTGATCTTGTTTTTTTCCGACAGTTCCCTTTTTAACTTTAAATTTTCTGTAAAAAGTTCCTCTGTTTCTCTATTTACCTTTTGTACCCGAACAACAGTTTGAGCAATAATTGTACTCAGTATTGTAAGAAATTGTAAATCGATATTAGCCTGTTCTGTGATACCATCGGGATATATCCTGTCAACACTCAAAGCGCCTATTATGTTGTGACCACCTTTTACCGGGACACATAGAAAAGATCTCTTTTGTTCTGCCAGGTTTCCACGAGCCCGTGTTTTGTTTAAAAAGAGTGGTTCCTCGGCGATATGGGGTACTATTATAGGTTCGCCGGTGGCAACCACTCTACCGGTGACACCCTCCCCTATACGATATTTTCCACGTTTACGACCTTCTGCCGATATGCCGTGGGCGACCTCAATTTCCAACCTTCCTGTTAGGGGGTTGACGATTGAAACTGTGCCATTTTCCATCCCCTTCATTTCAGCAAGAACTTGCATGGTTTTCTTGAGACAGTCACTTAATTCCAGGGAAGAGGCCAACTGCCTGGTAATGGTATAAAGTGCCGTCAGGTCTTCCAGTTGTGTAGTAATATTACTTTTGTATGACATTATTGCAAGAAAAGTTGGATTAAGAGATTAACAGCCTTTTGGCTAGGCAGAGTATAACAAAAAAATAACGGTTAATCGAAATATTATTACAAATTTGTGCGGTGCTGGAAAACTTTACCCACTGACTTCTCATATTGTTGACAATCTTTATTTCTAATGGTAAGTAGACCACTTCGGAGGAATGGCCGAGTGGTTTAAGGCGGCGGTCTTGAAAACCGTTGTACGAAAGTACCGTGGGTTCGAATCCTACTTCCTCCGCCACTCAATTTTATGAATCACGTTAAGGTGACAAAAATACTGGATATATTTTAGTTCTAGCTGGTCGTTTGTGATTACGAGGCATTTGTATCCAGGAAAAGTGCTATGTAGATTTTGTGGAGTTAGGAGAGGTGACCGAGAGGCCGATGGTGCTCGCCTGCTAAGCGAGTGTGGGGGTTAGACTCCACCGAGGGTTCGAATCCCTCCCTCTCCGCCACAAAGATAAAAAGGGCAGATATTGTTTAGAATATCTGCCCTTTTCTTTTTTATGAGTCGTGTAAACGGAAAAAATTATAAATTAATGTGTGACGTATGATTGTAGGCGTACTTAAGGTTTTTTCAATATCCCCATAAAAGACTTCGCTTGATCCAACCCTCCAGACCTGACTCATGTTTAACCTTGACCCAGCCAGATTTTTGTTCGATAGTTGAAAAAACGACCCCGTAATAGGCTTTTCCAACAATCTTTTTCCCGGTTCCCGGTTCTTTTCGGATATTAATCTTTTGATCTGTATTGCGGTTCGCTTTGACTATCATATGAGGTTTACTGAGCAATAGTTTGCGATATATCCACCCTGAATCACCTTCAAAATCCTTTACCTTAACCCACTTCCCTTTTTTCTTTAAAACCTGCAGTGGCAAGCCGTCTCCATACTCCCACTTAACATTATACTTTTTACCAGGCCCGCTTCGCAGGTTTACCTTGTCCCCGTTAACGCTTAACATTTCCGCCATAGCCATGTAAGGTAGTGAAAATACAAAAGAAAAAAGCATAATTAGCAGAAGGCCATGGAAACGTAAACTTATTCTGAAAGGAGTATTTTTCATAATTGTTCAATAAATAGCTGAAATACTTTTTGATCTGAAATGGTGATAGTGTTTTGGTAAAGCTTCGCCTGGACAAAAGGCTCAAAACCCTATACGAAAGTCTATCTTGAAAATTGATAAATCACGATTGTACTAAAATACTGATGAGTCTTTCCAGGTCATCAAGTGAATAGTACTCTACCTCAATTTTACCTCTATTGCCATTTTGGTTTATAGTAACTTTTGAGTTTAGTCTGTTGGTTAGTTGAGTTGTCAGTGCTTTTTTGTAGGACTCGGGAATCTCCTCTATATCAACTGAACGTTGTGTCTTGTTGATTGAATTACGTGCTGTAGTTAATTTTCTGATCATCTTCTCGGTCTGGCGAACTGACAAACCATTCTTTACTACCGTGTTCCTGAGTTCCTGCATTTTAAGGGGATCATCAATGAGTTTGATGAGAGCTCTACCGTGCCCCTCGGTTAATGCACCACTTATTATATCCCCCTGGATCTGTACTGGAAGTTTGAGTAATCTCAACAGGTTAGTTACTGTTGGTCGCTGTTTCCCCACCTTTTTTGCGGCTTCTTCCTGGGTGTAAGAAAACTTATCAATCAGGTTTCTGTAGGCTTGAGCTTCCTCAATTGGATTTAAGTCTGTGCGCTGCACGTTCTCAATAAGTGCAAGTTCCAGTAAGGAATCATTATTCTCTATATCTTTGATTACTACCGGGACTTGAGTAAGGCCTGCAAGCTTAGATGCTCTGAGGCGTCTCTCCCCGGCTACCAATTCATATGTACCGTTGGTATCCGTATGAGTGACTATAAGAGGTTGAATTACCCCATTTTCTTTTATAGAATCAGCTAAGCCGTTCAAATCTTCTTTCTTGAAATGGACTCGCGGTTGATGTTTATTTGGGGTAATTGAGCCGATATCACATTTAAAATATTTCTCTTCTTCATCTCCGAAAAGGAGCCCTACGCCCTGCCCTAAGCCGGTTTTTTTCGCCATATGTAATTACCCTTGCCTTTTTAAAAATTCCGAGGAAAGTTTTATATAGGATGCTGCCCCCGTCGATTTAATGTCATAATCAATAATTGTCTGGCCATGACTCGGACATTCACTTAAGCGAACATTCCTGGGAATTGATGTTTTAAAAAGTTGATCCCTGAAATGTTTCTTGATTTCAGCAGCCACCTGGTGTGTAAGTCTATTTCTTTTATCAAACATAGTCAGCACCAACCCTTCGATATACAGATCACTGTTAAAAGATTTTTTTACAGATCGAACACTGTTTATGAGCCTGGCCAACCCCTCCATGGCAAAGTACTCGCACTGCATAGGTATCAGTACTGATGATGCCGAAGTTAGGGCATTTAAGGTTAGAAGCCCTAGGGACGGTGGGCAGTCAATGATTATAAAATCGTACTGATCTCTAAACTGCTGCAAAATAGTTTGTAATTTATATTCTCTCCTCTCCAGCGAAATAAGCTCTAGTTCAGCCGCAACCAGGTCTATGTTTGAGGGTATCAGGGAGAGGTTCTTTACATCGGTCTTGATGACTTCAGGATCAGACACCCTGTCTGTGTACATATGGTAGAGGTGGTTATTCTTGTGGTTCATCGTATTCACCCCTACCCCGCTCGTTGCGTTACCCTGGGGGTCTGAATCGACAAGAAGAATTTTTTTTCGCTTTCTAGCTAAGGCGGCAGCAAGATTTATAGATGTAGTTGTCTTGCCGACACCTCCTTTTTGGTTCGCAACAGCAATAATTTTTCCAAGCCTAGCCATTATCTGCTTTCCTTTGTTATGAAATATAACCAACAGCAGGTTTTACTATATGTTGCCATTTTTACCTCAGTCCAAAAGGGTTGATAGCAATTCAGCCACCATTTTTTAATACAATACTCAACATCAATACCAGCCTGTTTGCATCGTTCGCGGAAACAGCAATAGAGATATTAAATCATCAATTTTCGAGATAGCGACCACAAAGTACATAAAAAACATTTTAAAATCTCTAAAAAACGTACATGCAGGTATTATTATTAATAATGGCCCAGTTTATTTGAAATTCAGCCTTGAAATTAGTCCTGGAACGGGGATTAAATTTTAAATTTACTGTTCCTAGGCTATGTACTTTCATACAAATGATTTTGTGAGCATTATTTAAGGGAAATAATGAATAGCTGAGGGGGAGGAGTTGTTTTTTGATCCAAAATCTTTTTTTAGCATTCCAATATTACCTTTCATTGAATATAAATAGAGGTGTAAGTTTCATATAAACATCCATGATAAACAAGTTCTTGCGCTTTAACAAAAGATCAGATTAGGATTGGAGTTGAAACAGACCTATCCGCGTGTTTCACGTGAAACATTTCCTCAGGAGTTTTTATGAAATCAGATTTTCTGGTGGTTGGAACTGGTATTGCAGGTTTGTCTTTTGCACTGAAGGCAGCTAAGTTGGGGACAGTAAATATCATCACAAAAAAAGCACAGGTTGATACTGCAACTAATTTAGCTCAGGGTGGAGTTGCAGCAGTGTTGGGGGAGTCGGATGATTTTGAAAGTCACGTGAGTGACACACTGCTATCCGGGGATGGTTTGTGCGATGAAGATGTTGTTAGAATGGTTGTGAAGGATGGTCCGTCAAGAGTTACTGAATTAATGGATATAGGTGTCAACTTTATCAAGAATGAAGATGGATCATTGAACTTAGGTAAAGAAGGGGGACATTCGGATAGAAGAGTCGCTCATGCATACGATCTGACTGGAAAAGAAATCGAAAGTGCATTGATCGAAAGAGTGAGAAAGGAAAAAAATATAACTGTATTTGAGAACCATGCCTGCGCTGAGTTGATCACAGAGAAGGTCTTGGAAGTTGAAACAGAAAGAACAAAACATAGGTGCACAGGAGCCCTTGTGCTTAAGGTGTCTGGGGAAGTAGTTGTTTTTTCAGCAAAAATATGTGTTCTCTGCACTGGAGGAGCTGGTAAAGTTTATCTTTATACGAGCAATCCGGATATTGCTACTGGCGATGGCGTTGCATTGGCGTTTCGTGCAGGAGCTGGTGTTGCAAATATGGAGTTCGTCCAGTTTCATCCAACATGTCTTTACCATCTCAATGCAAAAAATTTCCTCATTTCGGAGGCGGTGAGAGGGGAGGGTGCAATTTTAATAAATTCAAAAGGTGAAAGGTTTATGCAGGAGTACGAGCCTGATCGGCTTGAACTCGCCACGAGGGATAAAGTTGCAAGAGCGATTGACCAGGAGTTGAAAAAAACTGGTGCTGACTGCGTCTATCTCGATATATCCCATAGCGATTCGAACTTTTTGAAAAATCGATTTCCTGCCATTTACCATAGGTGCAAATCGCTAGGTATAGATATAACCAAGGATCCTATACCAGTAGTTCCTGCAGCGCACTATCTCTGCGGGGGAGTCTTAACAGACCAGTTCGGTAAAACCTGTGTAGAAAATTTGTTCACCTTAGGTGAGACTGCTTGTACTGGTCTGCACGGTGGTAACAGATTGGCAAGTAACTCTCTGCTTGAAGCATTGGTGTTTGCTGAGAACGCATACTGTTACTGTAAAGAAAACTGGGGAGACATGAAGTTAATAAAGCAAAGTGAAAGTGAAAAGTGGCAGAAGGGCAGGGGGGAAGCATTGGATGAAGAGATTGTTGTAAATCACAACTGGGATGTTATTAGAAGGATAATGTGGGATTACGTTGGTATTGTGCGCAAAAAATCGAGACTTGAGATCGCCAAGCAGAAAATTGGGGTATTGAAGGGCGAAATAGAGGACATATTAGAAACCTATAGAATAACACCCAACATGTTGGAGCTAAGTAATATAACGCTGGTTGCTTCTTTAATTATTGAAGCCAGCCTCAAAAGGGAAGAATCGAGGGGCTTGCATTATATCCTTGATTATCCATCAAAGGATAAAGAGCAAAAAAAATGGAATGTATTTTACAAGGACAAAATAAACACTCCTGAAGGGAGGATTGTTCGGTAGGGCGGTCGTTTGGGCGAGAGGTGTTTCGTAACTATATGAAATAACAGCGTATTGGCTCGTGGGTAGAAAGACAAAAGCACTTAACGGGTATTATCCCGTTAAGTGCTTTTGTTGTCTGGCGTCCCCAACCGGATTCGAACCGGTGTTGTCGGCGTGAAAGGCCGATGTCCTGGACCTGACTAGACGATGGGGACAGGTCGATGGTGGGTCGT
>MAXH01000245.1 GCA_001750925.1 Desulfobulbaceae bacterium S3730MH12 | reverse complement strand
GGTATATAGATACCCGGCTCCACAGTGACAATCATCCCGGCCCGGAGTTTTTTACTGGAAAGCGGAGAAAGTCGTGGTTCTTCATGAACAGCAAGACCCACACCGTGCCCTAGACCATGACCAAAATTTGAGCCATAGCCCGCATCAGCAATAATTTTTCTGGCTTTTTTATCCACATCTTTGCTAATCATTCCTGCCCGAATCGCATTCATCCCGGCAAGCTGGGCCTTTCGCACCAGTCTGTGTAATTTAATATATTTCTTAGTTGCTTGTCCTGGGACGAAATTTCTTGTCATATCCGAGCAATACCCTTGAAGGATAAGACCCATGTCAATAGTAAGACATTTATTGGGTTTTATATGACTGTTGCCTGGTACGGCATGGGGCAGGGCACCGTTCTTCCCTGAAGCGATAATTGAATCAAAACTGGCTGATTCAGCACCCTTTCTGCGCATGAGCGACTCAATGGCAAGGGCTACCTCGATTTCACTCTGTATTTTTGAGATGGTGGGGTAAATTTCCTGAAAGACCTCTTCATTTAATTGGACGGACGCTCGGATGAGGGCAATTTCCTCCTCGTCCTTGATAATACGCATTCTTTCAATCAGACCTGCAGTCGGGACAAGTTTGATCCCCCTTTTCCCAAGACTGCCTTTCATCTTCACTGCAGCGGAGTGGAGGGTATAGTGACTCTCAAAACCGAGTTTTTTCACCTTGAGATCCGGCAATAACTTACTGAGTAGCTTCAACAACCCTTTTTTATAGATTAAAATCGATGCCCATGGGACGTCTTTTTCCGCCTGAAGTTGATAGCGGAAATCAGTGAGAAGATAAATCGGCCCGGATGAGGGGATAATGAGAACTCCTGAAGTTTCTCCTATGCCGTGGTCGCCGCCCTGGTAACCGCTCAGATATCGTCTGTTCTCAGGTTGACTCACCAGGAGGGCATCGATTTTCTTACGTCTCAGCTTTGCCTGGAGTTTTTTTACTCGTTTTGAATAGTTCATTTTTTTATCTATAGAGATAATTGTCAGTTATTTTCAAGGGCAGAGACGACTGAGGATCATCTCCTTTCGTTCAGTCAAGGCATCGTTGTACTGGTTGTTGAGACTGGTTAGCATTTTCGACAGTTCTTCTCTGTATTGTGGATGCATAGTCGGGTTTATGGTGCCCTGTTCAGTTTGTCCGTTTGCCGTCTGCTGCTGTTCAAGTTGGGATCGAAGCGCATCTTCCAGTTGCTGGATCGACTGTTCTTTGTGCTGACCATATTGCTCAAGTATCTGCTGGAGTTCTCCGCAGATACTTGAGATTTCACCAGAGTTCTGAGCCAGGGATAAGATACCCTTGATAGCAACGGCGGCTGATTGTTGCAGTTCTTCGTCGCGGGGAAGGACAATGTTGCGAAGGAGGGTTTGAGCCATTCCCTTTCTGATTGGGATCTGGTTCTCAGCAGGCTGATCGAGGAGTTCCTTATGCAGATCAGCAATCTTCTTATTGAGAAAATCTGCACCAATTCGCATTCCTTTTTTAATCAGGCTGTCATCATCAGTTACTGGAGGTGCCTCTTCTGCCATTTTGGCGGCACGCTCCAAAACCATCTCCATTGTACTTTTTATTTCTGCCATAATTTTTAGTCCGTGGTTGGTTGAAAATGAAATATACAGGGAAAATTGAAGGATCCAGAAAGAACATAATGTATTTAAGGGAATCTTTGATTTCCTGTGCAACAGTTTTGTAACGGTTACATTGCCATTGGCCTTGCATCAACACTGATATAACAAGGGGGATAGAATAATGAAAGGATTTTGAGCAGTAAGTGATCCTGTGTAGACACAATTAGATCCAACTGATTTCAATTTATCTAACAACCTCCTGCAAAGGTTACAGCCAGGATAACCAAGATTTATTTCTTTTGCTGATTACGTATGAAACTCAGTCCATTCTATTGGAATAGGCTTAACTTCTTGATAAGAAAAAAGAACCCACAAGGTTGTCATCCCCGCGTAGGTGGGGATCCAGTCACGGGCAAGGCTTCTGCAAAACAGCTTTTCATAGTTGAATCTTCTCCAACAATGTCTGTTGCAATTTACCACCTCTTCGCCAGGCCCAACAGGTTCCTTCCAGGAAACGAAGTCGCTCCTCAGAGTAGATATTATCTTGATTTGTATTAGTCGATTCATGGGTCCAAAACCCCTGAAAAGCAGCTTGCCCCATAGCAAGCAATAATGAAACCAGATGGGCGCACCCTCGAGGGCCTCCGGCTATAGATCTGACTTTTTTACTGAATCCGGAAGAAATGGAGACTCCTTTCATCCCATTCATTACTTCGCATGTCTCTAGACAGTCAGGATACGGTGCAGAAATAATCTCCACTTCAAGATCTTCTATTCCAAGTGAAGGCAATTTCAGGAGCAACCGAATCACCATATGATGGATGGTGCCGGCCGGAATGAGTTCGCCGGTTGATCGACGACTCACCTTGGTACGATCATCTTTAAGAACACCTTCGACCAGGAGATAGTCTTCGTCAACCACATATGTTTCAGTGCTGATTTGACGGGTGTGGATTTTTGTTTTATCAAGTTTGTCAAAAATACTCATCTTGTTCTCTCGAAGTGTGTTTAATACGTTACATCTCAGCCAAGGGGGGAAACAATAAGATTATTATCACTATATCGTACCGTGGTGGTTCATGCTCTCCCAAAAACAACATCAATACCGGCCCACTTTTCGGTAATTTTTCAATGAGTGATTCCATGATCAACTTGCCAATCCCTTGGTTTTGATAATCCGGCAAAACGACTACATCATAAATTACCGACTGATATTGGCCATCTGAGATAGCACGACCAAACCCAATTATCTCCTCATTCAAATAAGCAGAACAAACCGTGTGGCTATTTTGTGAGGCAAACTCCAGCTTTCCAGGTTCTCGAATACCCAAAGGTGCAAGCCTACATATCTCGCACAAAGCGACCAAGTTAGTATGTTCTGTTCCGTATTTTATTATTATCGTCATTGATTTTTTCTGGGAATGTTATCGTCTGGAGACATAGGAGATATGTGGACTTTCGTGTTAGTTCAAAACCGTAAAATTTTATTACGCATATAGTGCGGACACTTATTTTCTTTCCTGTTCATCCAACTT
>MAXH01000244.1 GCA_001750925.1 Desulfobulbaceae bacterium S3730MH12 | reverse complement strand
TATGCCCCATTCATACCATCACCACTACCAGGTGACTGTCTTTCCTCTTTTTTCCATATATGCCACCCGGCATAAGCGGCACCCAATGCACCGCCGGCATCCCCTGCCGCTGGTTGAATCCATAGATTTTTGAAAATATTTTTATTTAATAACTTGCCGTTTGCTACACAATTAAGCGCAACCCCACCTGCCATCGTTAAATTTTCACAACCGGTTATTCGCTGAGCTGTCTCAGCAAGACCGAGAACTATTTCCTCTGTTACCTGTTGGATTGCCAGGGCAAGATCAATATATTCCTGATTCAGGCCAGTTTCCGGTTCTCTTTTTGGAAACCCAAAAAGCGCTTCCCACTTGTTTTCCGCACACATTGTCAAGCCGGTGGCAAAATCAAAATACTTCATATTCAGCAAAAAAGAGCTGTCTTCCCTGATATCCACCAATTGCTCTAAAATGTGCTGTTTAAATTTTTTCACCCTCGGTGAAGCAGGGTCACCGTATGGGGCAAGTCCCATAAGTTTATATTCACCACTGTTCACTCTAAAACCGCAATAGTATGTAAAAGCGGAATACAATAACCCCAAAGAATGAGGGAAATCAAGCTGTCTCAACAGACTGATATTATTTCCTTTGCCATGGCCTATTGAAGTTGTTGCCCACTCACCTACCCCGTCAATTGTGATAATTGCCGCTTCTTCAAAGGGTGAAGGAAAGAATGCGCTGGCGGCGTGGGAGAGATGGTGTTCTGGAAAAAGAAGCTGAGGGATTGTTCCTTCACTGATGTTTGACAATTCGGCTTTTATTATCTTCTTCATGAAGAGTTTTTCTTTAATCCACACAGGCATAGCAGAAACAAAGCTCTTTAGACCTTTCGGGGCGAATTCATGATACGTTTCAAGTAACCTTTCAAATTTCAGATATGGTTTGTCATAAAATGCAATTGCAGCTAGATCATCAAAGTTAATACCTGCTTCATCAAGAACGTATTTGGCAGCATTTGAAGGAAATGCAGAGTCATGCTTTTTTCTGGTGAATCTCTCTTCATGGGCTGCAGCTATAATCTTTCCATTTTTAAGCAAAGCAGCGGCACTATCATGATAGTAAGCTGACAATCCCAACATATATTCAGGCATGGTAGTTTCTATTGGGTTTTAAAATAAGGTATAGATAAAAGGAGCAATGGCAGTACCACTTGTAATCATTATTAAGCCTCCAAAAAGCAGCAGGGTAAGAATAATTGGCAGTAACCAGAATTTTTTTCTTTTTGTTATAAAGCCAAACAAATCTTTAATAAAATCCATTTATTCCCCGGTTTAGTATGGTTTTTCAATATCTTCAGGTTCGAATGGGGTATCTCGAACGCGAAAAACAGAACTCTTTTCTTTGCCCCATTCTCTAATACGGAGAGGGTCAGGAGTAAATAGCTTTTTAATTAAACCAATAGGGGTCACCAGTGAAAAATAGAGGATTGTCAAAACTACTTTTGACATTACTGCCCCCAATATGTTGGATAATCCAAGCCAGATTTTAGCTAGGGGAGAGAATATTCCGGGAATAGTCATGCAGAGCAATAACAATATGATCGATAAAATGATGTAATGGTTTTTCTGGCCGAAATAAACAAAGAGCAGGCTGATGAGAACCATTGCCATTCCGGTATCTTTTGCCTGATCTTTAGTGATCTTAGTGGGAATAAAAGTATTCCCGGTTTTTGAGTCCTTCATCGAAAACCTCCGGGGGGTGAAGTCTCTTTTTTATAGACAGAGAGCACCGCAACAGGTTCACTTGCTTTTCCTGTTATTATGGGCTCGTTTGTTTCTTGAACCATCTTTATTAAATGAGATAAACCGGCTTTTGTTTCCGAAATATTGGTGAGTTGCATGGCTGACTTCATTGTATTGATGATTGCCAACTGCAATATAGTCTGGTCTTGTCTGGTAGTCAACGTGTTGGGAGCAGTAATGTTTTGTAAGGTCTGCCCAGAATTAACAACCCCCCCCTCCTTACCCCAAAAACCATGATAAGGAGTACCATGCTATTATCATATCAGGGCTAATTGGCAGAAAAAATATCTTTTCGTTTGTGGTTAAGTGCAGGAAAGGTAGTTCTGATTTGGTGGAGTGTGGCAAGGTCGATTTCTGCGGTGAGGGTGTGGACACCATCCGGGGCCTGGGCCGTCACTATACCCCATGGATTGATGACCATGGTTCTGCCATAGCATATATTATCCGGTGGGCTGGTTCCGTACTGGCCTGCCGCCACCACCCAACAGAGATTTTCCACGGCACGCGCCCGCAGAAGGAGCTCCCAGTGGTCCCTGCCTGTCTGCATGGTAAAGGCCGCCGGCAGAAGAATAACATTCGCTCCCATTTCACTTAATTTCCTAAACATTTCCGGGAATCGTAAGTCATAACAGGTACTCATACCAAAGGTAAGATCGTCTATTGTGAAGGTCGCAACAGTATCACCCGGTGTTATGGTTTCAGATTCCAGATATCTTTTTCCCCCCGGGATTTCCACATCAAAGAGATGAATCTTTCTATATTTTGCGATGATCTCACCAGCGGGATTAAAGACTATCCCGGTATTAAAAATATAACTCTCATCCCTTTCCAGAAAACTGCCTATATGAATGTGCAGTTGATATTTTACGGCCCTTTCCCGAATCATATCCAGGCTGGGGGAAGAGTTAACGGGCTCCGCATTGTCAGCCATTTGTGATTCCGGTCCTAGAAAATTGAAATATTCAGGGAGCATGATCAGTGAAGCACCGGAATCAGCAAGTTCTTTGATCATGGTGTCGGCGGTGGCCAGGTTGTCAGATTTCCTGTTTCCGGTATTCATTTGTCCCAGTCCGATTCTCATAATTTCATATTCCCTGGAAATGGTTGTTAAGCGGTATAACTCCTGGTTCAATGACAGACTATAAGGATTAGATTGCAATTGTCATTATAGATGAGAATGGTGGATAAGATAGTGTAAATACCACACGGTGGTTGTTTGTAAAATATTGTTATATCAATATGTTAAGCAATGAGTTTTTATGTCCTGCAAAATATTTGGAGGGTGGATATTGACAGGGATATATGCTACATTCATGCGCAGGAGTTTTGTTCATCTTTGATGAACTCGTAAAAACCTTAATTATTATATGGATAAGGAGGAGGCAATGAAAAAGAAAGTAGTCGCTTTGCTGGCTGGAACTGCTGCTCTGTTACTAATGTCCGGTTACAGCATGGCGGGAGATGGCTGCATTGAGTGTCATACCAAGGTTACACCCGGTATGGTAAAAGATTATGGTGTGAGTGCTCATGCGGAGAACGATGTTACCTGTTCTACTTGTCATGGTGAAGACCATAGTACTGCCGAGGATTATAAGAAGGCACGTCTTCCTGATGAGGCTGTCTGTGGTGAATGTCATGAAGAGCAGTTAGAACAGTTCTCCCATGGCAAGCATAATTTCGGTTGGACTTCGCTTAATGCTATCCCTGCAACCCATATGGCTCCCGACGAGTTGATAGAGGGTGGTCGCGGTTGTGGCGGCTGCCACAATATGGGTATAAAAACTGAGGCACAAAAGAAAGAGCAGCTTGAAAAGGGCTACAGGTACCAGAACAACTCCTGTGATGAATGTCATACCCGTCATTCTTTCTCCAAAAAAGAGGCACAAAATCCCAGGGCCTGTCAGCAGTGCCATATGGGATATGATCATCCTCAGTGGGAAATGTGGTCCAGCTCAAAGCATGGGATGCGCTGGTTTGCCAAGCAGAACGGTGACCTGCCGCCGGATGCTGCAGCTCCAACCTGTCAGATCTGTCATTTGCCTGATGGTACTCATACAAATGAGACTGCCTGGGGGTTTCTTGGCGTTCGTTTGCCACTGCCCGATGATGAGCAGGCGGCAGCAGATCGGGTAGTTATCCTTAAAGCCCTTGGTGTACTTGATCCGGTAACAGGGGAAGCAACACCCATTCTTGATGCTGTGAAGGCCGTACGGATGGCAAAGCTTGACCAGGAATCATGGCAGAAGGAACGGGATAAGATGCTGAAGGTCTGTGCGCAATGTCATTCGCCGAGCTATGCCAAGGAACAACTTGATATGGGTGATTCGATCATGATGAAGGCGGATCGATTAATGGCGGAAGCCATAACGACCATCGCTGCACTCTATAAAGATGGTATCATCAAGAAACCGGCCAATTATCCGGCCAATTACCCCTTTCTGCTGACTTTTATGCATACCAACGGTGAAAGATGGGATAAAGACTTGGATAAGCTCTCCTATATCGATCAGGTTCTGGTAGAGATGTATATGAAGCACCGGATGCGTACCTATCAGGGATTTTTCCATGTGAACCCGGATTACGCTTACTGGTATGGTTGGAATGAGATGACCAAAGACCTTGGTGAAATAAAAGAACTCGCAAGGACTATGCGGGCTCAGCATTAGGAAGGTTAGGCTGTTAGGGAAAAACAGTTAAGTTATAACTTTTTGTTAACAGCCTACATTGTCTGGACTCAATGTTGTTAAAAAGCAATCTACAAGCAAGGGAAGATCTTCTCTACGTTCACTGATAGACGGCATCTGAATATTAAAATCATTTATTCGGTGATAAAAAGCTTCGTTAAACCGGCCCTGCTCAACCTCTTCGGAAAGGTTTCTATATGAATGTGCAGTTGGTATTTAGTGGCCCTTTCCCGAATCACTCGATTTCTTGTTTTTTATTACAGAAGTTCAGGAGTAAGGTACTGAACTACAATGTAGTAATTATAAGAGGGAATCATGAAAAAATAGTTGAATCTTAAACGTAATCATTTTTTTTGGTGGCTTTTTTTGTGGGTATATGTTCATAGTGTTTCATTGTGAGCATATGCTTATTCGAAAGGGGCAATTTAAACTATCAGAGCAAAAATGACAAAATAGTAAAATCTCAAATTTTCTATCGCTGCTGACTTCCAGCTTAAAAGATTGGAAACTTGAACTGTTAAAGGTGAGAAAAATGAAAAATCAAACAGAAGACGGCAATATTAAGTTATTTAAATTTTTCACTATATTTATTGGCGTTAGTCTGATGTTTTTGGTTCTTGTCCTTTTGCTGGGTGGTGTTGTTAAGATATCATGGGAATTCCAGGAATTTAGTACTGTAGTTGATTACTACTCGAATCTGAAGGGTAACGAGTATTTACTTTGCGTACTGTATCTTGGTATATTTCCGTTCTATTACAGTTATATATTTAAAGATTGAACCAGTGTCATGTCCATAAATCACCTTATTACTCTCACTACTCGATGTCTCGTGAACTCGCTAATCGGTTGTTCTGAAAATTTAATCCTCAACATATCATGTAGATATCTGTGGTTAAATTTTGGGAGTAGTTCTGTTTATAGTAAAACTCCTCATCTCTGGACAAACATGAATTAGCAAGTCTCTTCATATTTTATATGAAACTATATTAAGTTGAAATGGAAACCTTGAGGAGAATGAGAAAATGAGAGCAATTCCGAAACAATTTTTAGCAGGTGGAAGTGTTGTTTTTTGTGTTTTTTTATTTGGGTCAGCTAAGGCAGCTGAACATGCTGACAAGGTAACGGAAAAGTTTCACACGGTCGTGGATTTTTACACAAATATCAAGGGAATTGAATATGTCTACTGTGTAATTTATATAGCACTGTTCTGTGTTTTATATAGCTATCTATTTAAAAATGAAAATAACAAAACTACAGGAGGAAAAAAGGAATGAAAGCATTTTTAAAATGGTTTTTCACATATATTACCGCTTTCTTTTTCATATTTTATTTTTTTCAATCAGCCAGTGGATTAGAATCGACTCCCCCGGAAGGCCTTAAAGTCGATCAATCACAGGAAGATGCTCCTGCTCCAAAAGTCCATATTCACGATCTTATGCCGCAGGTGGTCGTACTCGACAGCATGGCTAATCTGTATGAGGCTGTCGAATTTGACCATGAGATGCATGCGGTTGAAGTTGGCTGTGCTAAATGCCATCATCATATAGTCGAACATACCGACCAGACTTGTACTATTCATAACGTTGTCGATCAAACAAACGATCCTTTCTGTGCCAGATGTCACAAGGGCTGGTTTCCAGGCAGCCTAGATAAAGCTAAATGCAAGGATTGCCATTCTCCTGATCGCTTTACTGCAGATTATCTTAATAAGATAGAAAAAGACAAAGATATATACCATCGTGATAACATTGGCTTGATGGGAGCATATCATAATCAATGTATGCGTTGCCACGTTGAAGAGGGTATCGGCGGATGTCAAGACTGTCATGTACGGACCGAGACTGGTGACAAAGAGTTTCGTGCTGATGCCGGGGCATCCGGTGCCACAAAGAAATCTTCCGAAGACGGCCATTGAAATTAAGATAAACGATGAAAAAGCTTGTTGCGGTAAGAGGAGAGATATATGAAATCGCTTAATCGTAGAAATTTTTTGAAGAGCGGCCTTGCAGGCGGTGCGTTGGCAACTTTTCTCGGTAGAGAAAAACCTGCCCAGGCACGGGAGTTCAGCGGCTATACTAACAAGGGTACGGGTGTACTCGTCGACCTGAGTCGCTGTGTCGGCTGTCGAAGCTGCGAGGCAGCCTGCAACCGTGAACAGAACTTACCAGAACCGGATGTTCCCTTTGATGATTTTTCCATCTTTGATACGGAACGCCATGGAGGTCTCAAAAGACGTACCTCGGAAGGTGTATTTACGGTTGTAAACCGATATAACCCGGAAGAACTCGACCATCCGCTCTTTCGCAAATTTCAGTGCAATCATTGTGAGGAACCAGCCTGTCTGACATCTTGTTTTGTCAACGCCTATACGAAAACGCCCGAGGGAGCGGTCATGTACAATCCCAAAGTATGCGTTGGCTGCCGAAACTGTATGATCGCCTGTCCTTTTTATGTTCCTGCATACAGTTATTCCAAGCCTCTCAACCCTATCGTGGAAAAATGCATCATGTGTTATCCCACCCGTCTGAAATTTGGTAAACCCCCAGCCTGTGTTGAGGCGTGTCCAACAGAAGCGCTTACCTTTGGATCCCGTGTGAATGTATTGAAGTTTGCCAAAGAACGTATTCGTCAGCATCCGGAAATATTTGTTGATCATGTCTATGGAGAGAAAGAGGTGGGCGGCACCGCCTGGCTTTATATTTCCCCTGTAGATTTTAAAAAAATCGGTTTTGACATGAACCTGGGCCATCAACCCATTATCAATTATGTGAAGTCGTTTCTTGCCACAGTTCCCATGGTGCTCACCATCTGGCCAGCCCTTTTTGCAGGATTTTATCGGTTGGCTAACCGTAAAGACGGATTGAAAAAAGATAATAATGAAGGAGCACGGGAGGAATCTCAATCATGAAACGATATACTGCAAAAGGAAAAATCCCTGTAGCTTCATTGACCAATGAAGACGGGAAAACACGCTACACTTTAGTCAATAAACTTCTGCTCGGTTTGTCGATTCGCGAATATATTATTCAAGCCCTGCGCAATCCGATGAACTGGCTGCTGGGTGCGATTTTTGCCATTGGAATTCCAATGCTCATTGGTCGTTTTATTAATGGCTTGGGTTCTGTTACCCACGCTTCATATGATTACCCCTGGGGACTTTTTCTTGGAGTGGGGCTTTTTGTCATGGTGCCCATGTCTGCTTCCGGTTTTATGCTGGGAACAACAGTGGAACTTTTCGGCCGTAAGGATTTCAAACCCATCGAACGACTTGCCCTTTTGAACGGCCTGCTTGGCTATTTTTTCGCTGTAGTCTATCTGCTTGTTGATCTCGGCCAGCCCTGGCGCCTGGTTTACCCCATGATCGTTTCGTTTGGGCCGGCAGCAGTTCTCTTTCTCGTTGCCTGGCATGTTGCCACATATCTTTCGGTACAGATAGTCGAACTTGTGCCCTCTCTTTCTGAGTGGATGGGATGGAAAAAGCCTCAAGTAGTCATTAAAGGTATGATTCTCGGCTTAACCGTTGCCGGAATTATCCTCTCAACCCTGCATCAAGGTGCCCTTGGCGCTCTTTTCAACTATGCACCGGGTAAGGTACATCCCCTCTGGTATTCAGCCCCATTTCTCTGGTTCCATTTTTTGTGTTCCTCGATATTTGCAGGACTCTCCATGGTGATTGTTGTCAGTACCATTTGTAAAAAGACCATGGCCTGGCGCTGTGATGCCAATTTCCTGGATAATCTTGATGAAATTACCTTCGGGCTGGCCAAGGGCTGCGTCATGGCACTCTCCACCTACCTCATCATCAAGATCATCGCCATCGCCCATGACAGTGACTGGTACTATCTTCTAACCGGATGGGGAGCCTGGTTTCTATTTGAGTTGCTGATTGGTACGATTATTCCCCTCGTCCTGTTCACCTTTGGTATCAAAAACAGGATGGCAGGCTTGGTGCGCTTTACCGCACTGATTGCCCTGTTCGGCATTGCGCTTAACCGGCTCAACACCTCCTTAATCACCTTTAACTGGAAATTATATCAGGAGATTCCTCATATAAAGGAAGTGATGATCACAATTACCCTCTATGCCATCTTCATTGCAACATATAGGTTTATCCTTTACCGACTGCCCATTTTATACACCTGGCAAAGTTCTGAAAAGGTCAAAGAAGAGGCTTGATGAATTGAGTCCGAAAAGCAGCAGATAAACGCAACTTTTGAACCAGGGGCATATACGGGGATACACATTCTTGAATATGCCCCTATTTGTTGCCCGGTACATATGTAATACGAATGATTTATATGTGGGGCAATACGGTATTACTCGATATCTATCCTGATTCGTGCCGCTTATAAATGGCCTTTTCCTCCTAACCTCTCGATGTCTCGTCAACTCGCTAATCGGTTGCTCTCAAAATTTAATCCTCGTCATATCACCGGTGCCTGCGGTTAAATTTTTCTCAACTCTTGTACGTCCCATTTTACACAATCCCATTCCTCAAGGATGTTCTATTTGTCAAAGTACTTCATCCAACTTTATACGATGCCATCAGGTGTGGGTGTTTCAGACGTTCTTCCAGCCTGTCTCCACGGGGATGATGTGTGAAATTATCTTTGAAAATATTGTCGAAGACGAGAAACTTGTAAATAGCAAGAGATGATGATAGGATCAGTGCGAAATAATTTAATTAAAAACTTAAATGTTTTCGTCTCCAGGTAGACGTTTGTGGTATGTTGTTGTGGTCCGGTGATTTTTTTTGGCAAAAAAATTCCGCAAATAGAATTTTTTTGTTGTTTTTTGTTTCGGTTTTGCCCATAAATAAGGTGTGTTGCCAGATTTTTTTGTTATGCTGAACTCGTAAGTCAGGACGCTGCCTCGGTACTTTGTCTGGTTTATGAGTATCATTTTGAGCGAATGAAGGCTTTTTTCGGCAATGGAGAAGTTATTTCATATTCTGCGTCAAATTCACTGAAGGAACAGGATCTAATTCATGGAAAAAGTAGAGAAGGGAAAGACTAGGGTTTTAAAAGGATTCTTTTTCGTTTTGCTGTTCATTCTTGTTATGAGCGGACAGAGAGCCATGTCCATGAGTGACGAGGATTGTCTTGAGTGTCATGGTGAAGAGGGAGCCACGGCAGAAGAGTCAGAAAAGTCTATTTATGTGGATGCCGAAATCTTTGCCCATTCCTCCCATGGGGAGGAGGGGTGCATTTCCTGTCACCAGGACGCGGATGTTGAAGAAGACGAACATCCGGTTCCTTTAGCCAAAGTAAGCTGTGAAGAATGTCATGATGATGTCGCTGAGATGTATGATAACAGTCTGCACGGCAAGGCAAGGGAAAGGGGGGATGATCTTGCCCCGTACTGTTTTACCTGTCATGGAAAACATAATATCCTGTCAAGTGAAAACCTTGATTCAACCACCAATGTATTCAATATTCCACAAACCTGTGGAAGCTGTCACCAGGAAGGGACAGCAATGACCAAGACCCATGTTATTTCAGAGCATAATATTCTGGAAAATTATTCCATGTCTATTCATGGTAAAGGCCTTCTGGTTGATGGACTGAAGGTTACAGCCGTATGTACCAGCTGTCATACTTCACATAATCTGTTGCCTCATACCGACCCTGAATCCACAATCCATCGTGACAATATTGCAGCCACGTGTATGCAGTGTCATGCCAACATTGAGAAGATACATAAAAAGATTATCAGAGGCGAACTCTGGGAAAAAGAGCCCCAGAAAATTCCTACATGCGTTGAATGTCATCAGCCTCATAAGCAGAGGAAAGTGCTCTATGCTGATAGTCTGCCCGATTCGTATTGCCTTGAATGCCACAGCAATCCAGACCTGATAAAAGTAGGCCACGATGGGGGCGCCATAAGCTTATATGTGGATGTGGAGGAGTTTGATGAATTTGAAGGTACGATGCATAAAAAAGAGGGCATAAGTTGTGTAAAGTGCCATACGAACATGGACAATTCCAGGGAAATTGTCTGTCAGGGTTCCGGTCCGGTTGACTGTTCGTCATGTCATGCCAATCAGGATCTGTTTTATAAACAGAGTGTTCATGGTAAGAAACTCGCAGAGAATGATCCCAACGCTCCAAGTTGTGCCGATTGCCACGGTAAACATAACAATATGTCAAAACAACGGGTCGATTCACCTACAAATGCCAGAAATGTCCCCAAACTCTGCGCTCAATGCCATAGGGAAGGAGAAACGGCCGCTATCCGAACAAAAAGCGGTGAGCATAATATCATCGCCCATTTCAGTATGAGTACTCATGGCAAAGGCCTTGAAAAAAGAGGTTTACTGGTATCAGCCACCTGTACAAGCTGTCATACCGCTCATTCTATTTTGCCGGCTGCCGATGTTGATTCAAGTGTTAATCGGCATCATATCACCGACACCTGTGCAACATGCCATTTTGGCGTTGCCAATCAGTTTGAAGGATCTGTACATAGCCAGCAGATGGCGGGTGATAATACAGAAGTCCCGGTATGTAACGACTGTCATTCGTCCCATGAAATAGAGCGTATTGATCAGTCTAATTTCAGAAAGCATATATTTGACCAATGCGGAGATTGCCATGAGCAGGAGTCACATAGTTATCTTAACAGTTATCATGGTAAAGCATCCCTGCTGACAGGTGGTGAAAGAGTGGCAAAATGTTCTGACTGCCACGGTGCCCATGATATCTTTCCCGAGAGCAATCCTAAATCACTCCTCCATGAGGGGAATGCTGTGGAGACTTGCAGTAAATGCCATCTTGGCGCGAATACAAATTTCACCGAGTATCTGACTCATGCGTCCCACCATGATAAAGAGAGATATCCTGAGCTGTATTATACTTTCTGGATAATGACTACTCTCCTTACCATAACATTTTTTATTTTTGGTCTACATACGATACTCTGGTTTCCACGCTCATTGAAAGAACGCCTTAAGAGAAGGAAAGCTGAACGAAGAAAAGAATAGGTTAATAAAAAACGGTCCCTCTAGGCCGACAGAGGAAAAGGGAAGTTGAAATGAGTGAAAAGGAAATTGTATACGTTCAAAGATTTAGTGTTTTTGCCAGGGTACTGCATTTTACCGTGATTGTCAGTTTCATGACCCTGGCAGTGACTGGTATGGTTTTGAAGTTTGCCAGTGAAGATTGGGCTGGTGCCATTGCGGACTTCTTTGGAAGTTTCTGGGTTCTCGGCATCCTGCACAGGATTGGTGCGATTTTCACTGTCGCTTATTTTGTCTTACATTTTGTTTTAATCTTCCAGAGTTGGAAAAAGACCTCAAAATCACTGTTAGGTTTTCTTTTTGACAAGACAGTTGGCATGGTTCCCAACCTGCAGGATGGTAAAGAAATAGTCCAAACTCTTAAATGGTTTGTCGGTAAAGGACCAATGCCACGATATGGCCGCTGGACATACTGGGAGAAATTTGATTATTTTGCTGTTTTCTGGGGTGTTGCAGTAATTGGGGGTACCGGATTTTGTCTCTGGTTCCCTGAGATGGTCACCATTTTAATCCCCGGAATCTGGCTCAATGTAGCTACCATTATTCACAGTGACGAGGCTCTACTGGCTACCGGTTTTATTTTTACAATCCATTTTTTCAACACTCATATACGTCCGGAAAAATTTCCCCTCGACAAGGTTATTTTTACAGGAGCTATAACCCTTGATGAGTTGAAGCATGAGCGCCCACGAGAATATGAAATGCTGGTGGAAGAGGGACGTCTGGAAGATATCATTTGTAAAAAGCCCCCCGGGTGGCTTGTGTTTTTTGCATATGTTTTCGGATTCAGTGCCTTGACAGTCGGTGTTACTCTTGTTTTTGGAATTATTTATGCCATGGTAAAGAGTATCTTTTAGTACCGTATGGCTATCACTGACAAACTACCTTTACGTACACGACTGGGCACTTATGCAACTGTAATACTGATAGCTCTTCTGAGTTTCTTCTTACTGCGGAATTGTGTGAGTGCTGTTTATTATGGTGCTACAGTTAATGAGAATGAGTTAACCAGTTTTTATGAACTCGGTTTTGACGCTGGCTCAAAAGAGACTGATATGATGACCGAGGGGCTGGAAAATGAAATTACAAATCCCTTTCTTCTGAAAGTGTATCAAAAAGGTTTTCGCGAGGGAAGAGATTCGATAAGAAGTACTTTGAAAAGGGAAAAAAATGAAAAAAACTAAATTTGTAACAGCCGGGCTTGTTTTTCTTATCAGCTGTATCAGTTTGCCATATTGCTTGCTCGGAGCAGAAAATGGTATTCCAAGGATCGACACAAAAGAGCTGAAATATAAACTTGACCATGGCGAGCCTATGGTACTAGCCAATGCATTGAGTTCTATTGAATTTAAAAACTTGACCATCAAAGGGTCGATTAATATTCCTGTCAGCAAGGTTACTGCGGACAATCCATTGATGCCAAAGGACAAAGATCAGCTACTCGTTTTTTTCTGCAAAGGTGTTATTTGTGTTAAAAGCACAGAAGCTGCCAAAAAAGCTATCGATCTTGGTTATACAAACGTTAAAATTTATGATTCAGGACTACCAGATTGGATAAGACATAGATTTCCAGTTACCCGAGCTGTAGATTATCCACATGTTGAGATTCCAAGAATGTATCCGCAAGAAGTGTATGAAAAACTGGACAAAATGGTTTTGCTCGATATCCGGGGAGAAGAATCAAAGCAAATAGGTGTGATCAGACCTGGCGTTGTTATCAACATATCCCTCGACTATTTTGAAGAAGAGTTTAATGTACTGCCTAAGGGTAAAACAATTGTCTTAATCGATATTGCCGGCAAGCAGGTTGATATTTGCGGCAGATTCCTGGTCTATAAAGGTTATGCAAATCTAGTTGCAATGGAAGGTGGGGCTCCCGCCTGGATCAAGATGATCAGGAGAATGGAGAGAAAGAACAGTAGTGAAAAGCTGCATGAGTAAAACAAATGTAATTTAAACGTCCAACTATCTCTGTTTGAATATTTTCCATTCGGGAAATGTTCTTTTTATCAGCCTGGAGGCAAGCTCTTTATCACATTCTCCGAAATCATCACTGGTCCCGTAAATTACAATTGCGCCGTCGGTCATGAACCGGATCCACGCGCCGCCGACAGGGCATACATTGGCCTGTGGAAAGCCATAGTCACAAATCTCTTCTTCCGTAGCTTGTAGTATCTTATGGTGCCAGTCATCACCGGAACGGAGACAGGTCATCTCCCAGACCTGCCTGACGGAAACAGATACCAGAAGAACTTTTCCGTTGTACCCTTCAGGCAACACAACACGGCGAATCCGTTTTTCAGGGTTCTGCCCGTGAGCTTGGGAAACTTTCAGGGCCTTGGCTCTGCGCCGCAGCCGGACAGCCCATCGAATATCGCCCTTCGCCTGCCGATCATCAGCCTCTTTTTCAAGTATTCGGGCAATCGGATCGAATTCGTCCTTTTTTAGAAATATCCGGGTTTCATCCATGATACGGATGGCTTCTTCCAGGTCATCGGATTTCAAGTGGGCGAGGAATGCATTTCCACCATCGGAAGTCTGCTTGGCAAGGTACCTGTTTTTATTCATGACCTTCCTCCGGAAACCGGTGAATAGGGTGACGCTCCTGCCACTTTCAAGATATCATGTGCCTACTCTTTTATACCTTGTTTTCGACTGGTGATATCTTATCGCCAGTATTGAAAGTGTCGTTTGCAGTTGCTCCATGCCACAGCGGCGGATGGCGCTGTGGATTTACCTGACCGACGCTCTGGGCGATAGCAACCGGGCAGGAAATATCACCAGCGGAAATTATGAACGAACAAATGTCATAACTTATAAATGGATTGATATGCAAAAGAATAACACGAAGTTATAATAAATTAAAAATAGTATTTTGACTTGTCGTAAAAAAAACTGCTATAGGTACAAAAGCATAAGTCCGGGAACTATATTTTTATAGTCACCTGTGAATAATATAAAGAGAAAGCAGATAACAATCGCTTTACATACACTGAAACTATTGGAGAATGATCGATGAAATTTGAATTGACGGAAGAGCAGAATTTGATTCGAGACATGGTACGCAGCTTTGCTGAAACGGAATTAGCACCTTCAACACAAAGTCGTGACGAGGAAGAACATTTTGATCGTGAACTGATGTTTGACAAACTTGCAGAGCTGGGCCTTACAGGGATTATTTTTCCTGAAGAGTATGACGGAGCAGGAGCCGATTATATCAGCTATGCCATTGCTCTGGAAGAATTGTCCAGAGTGTGTGCCTCGACAGGTGTAACCCTTGCCGCTCATCTTTCTCTTGCGGCAAATCCTATCTATCTCTTTGGTACAGAAGAACAAAAACAGAAATACCTTATTCCGTTAGCTCTGGGAGAAAAAATGGGAGCCTTTGGTCTTACTGAACCTTCGGCCGGGTCTGATGCTGGTAGCACCAAAATGAGTGCTGTTCGTGACGGTGATGAATGGATCTTAAACGGTACCAAAATTTTTATCTCCAATGGTGGTGAGGCTGAGGTCTATGTCGTATTTGCCAGAACTGACAAAGAGGCAGAGAAACACCATGGTATTAGTGGGTTTATCGTTGAAAAAGATACCCCGGGTTTCTCCTTTGGTAATAAAGAAAAGAAGATGGGGATCCGCAGTTCACCAACCAGGGAACTGGTCTTTGAAAATTGCCGGATTCCAGCAGAGAACATACTTGGTAATGAGGGACAGGGATTTAAAATTGCCATGGAAACACTGGATGGTGGCAGGATAGCCGTCGCTTCGCAGGCTGTTGGTATTGCCCAGGGGGCTCTGGATGAGGCGGTCAAGTATGCCAAAGAAAGAAAACAGTTTGACACCTGCATTACCAGGTTTCAGGGAGTACAATTTCAACTCGCAGATATGGCAACACAGATAAATGCAGCTCGCTTTCTTGTTTATAATGCGGCCTATCGTGCCAGTGCAGGCCTTTCTTACTCCCTTGAATCAGCCATGGCCAAATTGATGGCCAGTGAAACAGCAATGAAGGTAACCACCCAGGCCGTACAAATACTTGGCGGATATGGTTATACTCGTGAATTTCCGGTAGAGAGAATGATGAGAGATGCCAAGATTACAGAAATATACATGGGAACCAGTGAGATTCAGAGAGTCGTGATTGGTTCGACCTTGATTAAATAGTTGCTGGAAATGGAAAAAAACCGTGACCAGGCATTCTGCTGCAGCGCCGGCGGTGGTCGGGTGACGGCTGATAGATTGAGTGAAAATAGTTGAGATATGGTTTGACAGCCTGTGGGTTAATTATGAGTTGGAGGAGAATATGAAAATTCTGGTGTGTATAAAACAGGTTCCAGATATGGAATCCAAATTCAAAATTGATGGGAATGGTACCTGGTATGATACAAATGATCTTGCCTGGCGTATGAATGAGTACGATGAGTATGGTGTTGAACAAGCCGTTCAGTTGAAGGAACAGATGGGCGATAGTGATCTGACAGTGCTCTGCATTGGTTCTGCTCAGGTAAAAGAAACCATGAAAAAAGCTCTTGCAATGGGCTGTGACAGAGGCGCTCATATTGAAGATGATGCTGCCGACAGCCATGACCCATTTGAGATTGGTTCAATAATTGCGGAATATGCACGGGACAAAGAGTTCGATGTTATCTTCACCGGCATGCAGTCACAGGACCGCGGCAGTGGCCAGGTGGGAATATTGGTTGCCGAGATGCTCGACATCCCTGGTGTATCTACAGTTGTAGATTTCAGCTACGATGATGGCACAATAAATGTTAAGCGGGAACTTGAAGGTGGCATTAAGGCACTGGTCAAGTTAAACACCCCCGCCCTGTTTACATGTCAGCTGGGGATCAACACACCCCGGTACCCCACACTTCCAAATATCATGAAGGCCAAGAGAAAAGAGCTGCTTACCATCCCGTCAAGTGATCTCCTTAAGGTTGCCTGCGTACAGGAAACCTCCGCCATTTTCTTCCCTGAGAAAAAGGGTGGCGGCCTCGTGCTGGAAGGTGATTCTGGTGATGTCGCCGATCAATTGATCGAGATTCTCAAAGACAAAACAGCCGTACTGGCCTGAGCAGGAGAAGAACAATGAAGACCTTACTTATTGCCGAATATAGAGACGGAAAACTTTTAGGCAGCTACCAGGAACTGATGGGCTTTGCTGACCAACTGGGTGCTGAATGTGCTATGTTTATTGTGGGAACATCAGAAGAGTTACCCGATTATTCCGGTAAACTTTACCTTGCCGATGTTGAAAAATATGCGGAATATAGCCCTGCTGTCCACAAAAAACTGATACTTGAAGTAGTTAAGAATGAACAGCCTGATATGATTGTTTTCAGTCATTCCTCTTATGGATGGGATCTTGCTCCTAGAATTGCCTATTCTTTGCAGACTGCTCAGATCTCCGAGGTAGTTGATGTGAAAGGTGGTGAACTGGTCGTGCCGGTATGTAACTCAAAGATGCGCAGAACAATCCGGGTTAAAAGTGAACAGTGTGTCGTAACCCTTCAGGCTGGAGCATTTAATCCACCTGATGATGGAACAGGCACCCCGCAACCAGTTAATATAGATACAGATGCACAGGGAAGAATCTCTTTCCTTGGCTATGAAGAGGTGGAACCGGGTGGTGTTGATTTAGGCAAGGCAGAGATTATTGTCAGTGCCGGTCGTGGTATAGGAAAACCAGAGAACGTAGAAATCGTAGCTGATCTTGCCCAAAAACTGGGTGGAGAATATGGCGCCAGCCGACCTGTGGTGGATTCTGAATGGGTCGACCACAATCGTCAGGTTGGGACAACCGGGCAGACCGTCTCTCCAAAACTATATGTCGCCTGTGGTATCTCCGGTGCCATTCAGCATCTTGCAGGGATGAAGAAATCGGAATTTGTTGTCGCCATCAACACCGACAGGGATGCCCCTATAGGTGAAGTTGCTGATGTTCTGGTCGTTGCCGATCTCAAAGAGTTCATTCCGGTTTTGACTGAAAAGTTGTGATAAAGAGTAACTCCTCTTCCGCTGGCGAAGAGGGGTTACCCTTTTTAACCCAGCCGAGCTGGATAAAGTATCAAAACTCTCACTACTGTTTGATCAGGTTGACAAGCAGCCCAAGTGGGCCTGAAATGAGTTTTTCCTTTCGATGGATCATGTAGAATGTACGATAAAAAGGTGTGGATGATAGTGATAATGCGATGAGTTTTCCCGATTCAATTTCTTTGGCAGCAACTTTTCTTGAAATCGGAGCTATTCCGGTACCGCCTTCGACAGCCTTTTTAATGGCTTCATTGTTGGAAAAAGCAATGGGCATGGTCACTGAAACGTTGCTGGTTTCGAGTAGAGTGTAAATCATTTTCTGGAAATATGAACCCTCCTCATGCATGATGATCATATGTCCTTCAAGGTCATCAGCCGTGAGATGTTTTTTTTGTGCAAGGGGGTGGGATGGGTTCAGGATAATGACTATTTCATCCTGGACAATTTCAATAGTATTTAGTTTTTTATCTATAACCGGAAAAGAGACAAAACCAATATCAATTTTTAAGTCAATCGTATTTTCAACGACCTGCTGGTTTGAAAGAATCTCTAAAGTGACCTGTACCTTTGGCGCCTTAAGATTAAACTGATTGATGAACTCCGGTAGATAATATGCGCCAAAACTTTCAGATGCGCCTATTTTAATGTGTTTCAGGTTTTCTTTTTGAAAGTCAGCCATACAGTCATCAGCCAGTTTCTCCAGTTCGAATATTTTTGTCGCAATTTGGAAGAGATTATCCCCGGCCGGGGTTAACTCCATATTCTTGCCCAATTTATGGACAAGAACGACTTCATAGTGTTCCTGGAGGCGCTGGATACCTTTTGTTACAGCCGGTTGGGTAATATTTAATTCCGCAGCTGCATGGGTCAGGTTTTTTTGTTTGACCGCAACGTAAAAAAGTTTTAGTTGGTTGAGGTTCATAGCCTAATTGTAGAACATAATGCCCCGCGAGCAAAGCTTTTAGGTTTTTCTTGAGAAAAATATCCTACCTGAATAGTTACCTTAATAGTAGATTTAATTGTATTTATGGTGGATATCTCTGTTTTTCTCAGAACTCCTGT
>MAXH01000243.1 GCA_001750925.1 Desulfobulbaceae bacterium S3730MH12 | reverse complement strand
TCGCGGCAAAAAGCAGGGCACTAAAAATCAGGATCAACCAACCCCAGTTTAATGGCAATACGAACAAGATGGGTCGGTGAATCGACCCCCAATTTCGTCATGATCTTTGATCTGTGAGATTTTACGGTGCTGATACTGATAAAAAGCATTTCAGTAATCTGTTTGGTTGAAAACCCTTCGGCGATTAACTGAAACACCTCCCTCTCTCTGTTTGATAAAATATTATATCGTTCTTCCCTTGAATGGTTCTTATAAGGAGACATCAGAGAGTTTTCTATTTTTTTTGAAATAGACGGACTCATAACAGTTTTATTTTTCATGGCATCGCGAATTGCCTGTACGATTTCGATACCACTTGAATCCTTGAGAAGATAGCCGGAAACTCCTGTTTCCAGCAATTGATGGATATAATGTTCATGTGAATACATCGATAAGATTAATATCTTGCAGTCAGGCAATTCCTTACGTATTCTTTTTGCAGCTTCAATACCATTCAAAAGTGGCATGGCAATGTCGAGTATGACGAGATCAGGGGTTAGCTTAATGGCCATCTCCACGGCTTTATTACCGTTGTTAGCTTCTCCAACCACCTTTAAATCGGGTTGTTGTTCCAGCAACTGTGCCATGCCCTGCCGCACAATGGTATGATCGTCTGCAAGCAAAATTCTAATTATTTTTCCCATAGCCAGTTATATCTATGCGGCAGAAGTTTGATGATCTATAGCCATTTTAATTTCTATTCGTATTCGTGCGCCCTGTCCGGGACGTCCTTTAACAAGAAATGTCCCACCTAAGAGCTGTGCTCTCTCACGCATGCCGAGCAACCCCAGGCTTCTTTTGTCATTGCAGATATCTTTTTCATCAAAGCCAATTCCGTCATCTTCGGCAATGAAAATGAGTTTAGGAAAACTTTTGATGATTTTTAACGAAAAATTCTCAGCGCCGGAATGCTTCAGAGTGTTGGTCGTGGCTTCCTGGCTGAAACGATAAAGAGCGGTTTCCAGGTCTTTCTCAAGCCTACCGTCGAAACCTACCATCTGAAATTCAACATTTAATCTGGAGTGAGTTCCAATATCCTTGAAATAAAGATTCAAAGCCGGTTCAAGACCCAGATCAGTCAATAAGGTCGGGTGTAGATTATAAGCAAGACGTCGGATTTCTGATGAAGTTCGTACCAGCATTTTCCTGGTTTCAAATAGTATTTCCCTTACAGCACTATTATTTGCAGGGATTTTTTGCTCTAAATTATCCAACCCTAATTTAACAGCAGTTAGTGACTGCCCTGCCTCGTCATGCAGTTCCCTTGCAATACGTCTTCTCTCGTCTTCCTGGGTTTGAAATAATTTTTCGTTGAGCCTTTGCAGGTTATGTCTGTTCTGACGTATAGTTTCAATCATCTTGGCATTCTCGATAGTGTTGCCTAGAAAATTACTTAGAGAGCCAAGAAGACGAATCTCCAGATAGTCGATTATTCTGTCAGGTGGTAGAGCAAAACCGAAAAAACCGACCGGCTTGCCTTTGGAAATAATCAGATGGCAGGAGAGGCATAGAAGGGAATCTTCATTATCGGTTTTATAACTTGCCTGGAAATAGGGGAATGAAGCTTCAGGCATAAGTTCGGAATTACTTTCAATGAGGTATTGTCTTAGCAATACATCTTTGAAGATCAATTCCACGGTTTCTCCTTTTTTTAGCCAGGGTAGCCCGGCTACAGCACCAAGAATTGTTTTTTTATCTACCCTGTCTATTAAAAAAATACCCCCAGAAGAAAGGCTGAGTACATTTAAGACGCGTTCGAGGGTGGCATGCAGAATATTATCCAGCCCCATGGTATGGTTAACCGCTACAGCAATACTATTGAGAATAGAGAGCTCTCTATTGCGTTTCCTGACTAACTCACCAATTTCTTTTCTTCTGGTGATATCTTTTATAATTCCTTCGTACTGGACTTCTCCGGTTTTTGAATCCTCGTAGCTGCGACTGGACAGAAGGACATGAACCGGCTTGCCGTCGGCTCGTACCCAATTGAACTCCATGTCCTTGACACTCCCATCCCGGGCGAGAAGAGCTACCATATTTTTCCGATCCTCCGGGTTTGCCCAGAACCGCTCTACAGAATCAAGGGCAAGCATCTCCTCTTTACTGGTAAACCCAAGCATCTCTACACCGGCGATGTTGACATCAAGAAGCTTTCCCTCCGGCCTGGAAATATGGATCATGTCGTGACTGCCCTCAAAAATACGACGGTACTTTTTCTCCCTTTTAACAACCTCTCCCTGCAGCTTTTTCAATTCTTTAATATCTTTAAATATTTCAAGCCCGCCCACCACTTCATCCTTGTCGTTTCTAAAAGCGGAGGTTGAGCAGATAACCGGTTTTTTTTCGCCGTGAATATCTATAATTTCATATTCGCGATTATGGACATCAACACCATCGTTAATTGCTTTCCTCAGAGCATCAATTGATCCTTTGCTGGTGATCTTGAAAACATCATCACAATACATACCAATCGCATCTCTGGCGTAAAATCCTGTTATTTTTTCAGCTGCAGGGTTGAAATAATTTATCCGCCAGTCCTTATCAAAGGTAAACAGGCCATCGGGAATTCTATTCAAGATTGCAACAAAACTTGCCTCTTTCTGGAATTGCTGTTCAAAGGCTTTCCTGTTGCAGTTTCGGAGTTGTTCGGCAATAAAAAAATTGAGACCTTTGGGGTCCTGAGCCCCTATTTCCTTGAAATAGTCACAGGAAAGGCAGGAGGCCATTTTGTCGAAGAAATCTTCAAATATATAGTTTTGGCAGTGGGTTTTGGGGATCAACCAGCAATTTGCATCAGTATCGTCATAGGCTTCACAAAGAACCTTGATACAGTTATGAAACTGTCTGCAAGACTGCCAGCCCTCAGGGGATGAATTAGCTGGTTGTTCGTTGTGCAATAAACTCACAATACGGGTCTCCCTTAGCCACACAGGACGTCTCGACGGCAGTATATTGAAAACAGCCTTCGGGATAATCATCTCCATACACCAGATCCATAAGTGCTCCGGTGACCCCCCTTACCATATAGCATTTTCCTGAATCGGCTTTCCCGTAAACGTCCAGATAACCTTTTGCCTCGTAGAGGTCAGTGGCGCGGATTACCAGTTTTTTACCAGGAACCAGTTCCTGCACTGTTAGATCTCCCCAACCAAAAGCTATTGCAATTGAGACAAAACAGTGAATCTGGTCTTCTATATCTTCTATCATTGGCTTGACCACCTCCTCCCATTCCCAGGAACTTCTCACTCCCTGGAAGGTAGCATAACCGCATTCCTGTCCAGCTTCTACAAGCAGGTTTTCAGCGAAGCCATCATTACCAGTTGCCTTTTCAAAACCAAAGGAGATCCCGTTATAGTACTGGACTGATATCATAGATAAATAAACGCCGAATAGGGGGATGATACCTTTTTCCTCACGGATTCTGCTGCCATGCATGACGGCATGCACAATTTTATCTGTATCGATAGCCATTAAAATTCCTTCAATTCTCTGAAGATTTATTAATATATACGTTTATTTCGGGTTCTGTTCGAGAACAATCAATACTGCAACATCACCCTATGCAATTTTCACCTCAAAAACACATTCCTTTGACAGGCTCATCTTGCATTCAAGTTCATCAACTGAAAAGTAACCGATATGTTTATTATAAATCGCTGCGAGAACACCGGCAACCCACCCTCCTGTAAAAAAACAGCCAACATTTTGTCTTTTACCGAATTTAGCCAGCCAGCCGGTAACATGATGACTATGAGGGCTGGTGACAATGCCGCCTTCCGGCCCAATTTTTGTGAAGTTAATAATTCCAAGCCCACAGTATTGGTAACTGGTTGAGGCGAGTTCCAGTTTTGATTTAGCCGTTACAATTTTGGGATGGTGCTCGAGAAAGGAGGTGAACCCGGCGTGACTTGATTCTTCTGCTGCCGTGTATAGAAGCAGAACCCCTTCGCTGCCAAGAGATGTTTCAAGGGTTTTTTGCAGATTCATATTGTAGTGATGGCAATGCAGGGCTATTGGCAGGCCCGATAGAAATAATTCATGGCCCTTGCGTGCAAATTTTTCAGGCCAGTCGATAGTCATTTTTACACGTCATTATTCAGTTTATTATAATAAAGATTAGTCTCGATATACTTAAGGAGAAACCATTTTTCTTTCAAGGGGTTCTAATATTTGAGGGGATGCAGGGCTATGTCTGAGTTACAAAGGTTTTCTGCATTCAATCATCAATATCGTTGCCCAAAAGCAAAAGCAGTAAGGCCATTCGAATAAAGAGACCGTTTCTGGCCTGCTGGAAATATTGGGCCCTCGGATCGTTGTCTACCTTCTGGGATATTTCATCAACCCGTGGCAGAGGGTGCATGATGATACTCTCTTTTTTCATTAACCCGGCCTGCTCCACGTCAATAATATATTTTCCCGCCGCCTGTTCGTAATCTTCCGGGTCATGAAAGCGCTCTCTCTGGATACGGGTCATATAGACACAGTCTACCAATGGCAGCACTTTTTCAAGTGAACTTTCATCTTTCCATTCAACGTTGTTCACTGTGAGATAGTCCTTGATATCATCATCCATTTTACAAACTGACGGCGAAACAAAGTAAATTGTAATGTTGTCATACTTAGTCAGCAGATAGGAAAGGGATCTTACTGTACGTCCATATTTTAAATCTCCAACCATGGCAATTGATAAGTTATCAACAGCTGGAAAACAGTCTCTAATTGTATAGAGATCCAGCAATGCCTGGGTAGGATGCTGACCGGAACCGTCACCGGCATTGATTACCGGAACTGAGGAGGCCTCTGCCGCCATTTTTGCGCTGCCCGGTTCATTGTGTCGCATGACTATAAGATCGGCATACCCGCACATAACCTTTGTAGAGTCATAGAGAGTTTCGCCTTTTGACGCACTGGAAAACTCTTTGGCATTTTCTGTGGTCAGGATGCTGCCGCCTAGTCTTGCCATGGCACTCTCAAATGAAAAACGGGTACGTGTTGATGGTTCATAAAAAAGAGAAGCCATGATTTTATCATTCAGCACTTGAGAGTAACGTCGCTGTTCTGCTGCGAGATCTTTTTTCATCTCATCTGCTACATTGAAAATGATATCCAGCAGTTCCGAGTCAAACTGCTGGGATTCATAAACATGTTCCAAATCAAATTTTCTCACTCTACCCTCCCTGTATTTATTTATCGCCCAAAAACCTGCTTAATTCTATTCAATGCCCCGTCAAAAGTGGAACCATGCTGGCCGGGCTTTAAAATTTCCAGAACCTCCTTAGTGTTTTACTGACAGTGTAGTTTTAGTCTTCCAGTGTGGCAACCATAATCGCTTTGATTGTATGCATCCGGTTTTCTGCCTCGTCGAAAATAACAGATGCCGGCGATTCAAACACATCCTCCGTGACTTCCATAGCCTCAAGACCGAAGGTCTGGTAAATTTGCTCCCCAATGTCAGTTTCACGATTGTGAAAGGCGGGGAGGCAGTGCAGGAATTTCACAGAAGGGTTGCCGGTCATTTTCAGTATCCCGGAGTTAACTTGATAGGGGAGAAGTGTGGAGACTCTCTCTTTCCACACGTTTTCCGGCTCTCCCATGGAGACCCAGACATCAGTACAGAGAAAATCGCAATTTTTTACCCCGGCAGCAATATCCTCTGTAATCGTTATTTTGGCTCCGGTCTCTTTGGCAATTTGAAGTGCTGTTGACACAAGATGCTGGTTCGGCTGCAGGTTGTCGGGTGAAACAGACCGGAAATCGATCCCCATTTTAGCGCAACCGATCATCAAGGAATTCCCCATATTGTTTCTTGCATCTCCCAGATAGCCAAAAGTGATCTGGTTCAACGGTTTGTCGGAGTGTTCCCGTATCGTGAGTAGATCTGCAAGTACCTGGGTTGGATGAAATTCATTAGTCAATCCATTCCATACCGGTACACCGGAATATTTGGCAAGTTGCTCTACCTTGGATTGCTCGAACCCACGAAACTCAATACCGTCATACATGCGGCCCAAAACCCTGGCAGTGTCTTTAATTGATTCCTTGGTTCCCATTTGTGAGCCGGTTGGTCCAAGGTAAGTGACATTTGCCCCCTGATCATAAGCTGCAGTCTCAAAGGCACATCGGGTTCGGGTTGAGGACTTCTCAAATATCAGGACGATATTCTTACCACGTAGTTTTTGCTGTTCAGACCCATCATATTTCGCTTTTTTCAGATCGGCCGACAGTCCGAGCAAAAAGTCAATTTCTTCAAGTGAAAAATCGAGAAGTTTTAAGAAGCTTCGATTTTTAAGATTTGATCCCATTTATTACTCCTTGCTGCTATATTTAGTGCATTACCCTAGGACTTCTGCAATAATAAACAAGAAATCGAGGAGGGTCGTTTGACAACACTCCTTCGAATCCCGGTTACATTACTTTCATAACAGTGAAGCGGTGTCATCGTTGTGAAATTCATTTCATGGGGAGACCATCACTCTCATCGCAGGATGCTTTTTTCAGAGTGGTATCCCGCCCGGGCGGTGGCATTGGGCATCAGTATAGCTCCTTTGCCGAAAATCGTTCCCGGATTGGTAACCGAGTTGCATCCGGTTTGAGCGTCATCTCCCAGGATGGCACCGAATTTTCTTCTGCCTGTGTCAATTCTCTTCCCGTTATGAAACAGAGTTAAATTCCCGGGGAGAAACCTCAGATTTGCGAATTTAGTGCCGGCTCCGAGATTGGTGTTGTTGCCAAGAATTGAGTCTCCAAGATAGGCAAAGTGTCCTGCTTTGGCATCATTGAGGAAAATAGAATGTTTAATTTCGGTTGTATGGCCAAGGACGCATCGTTTCCCGGTCAGCACATACCCACGAAGATATGCTCCCTGCCGTACTTCGCAGCAGTCACCAATTACGGCTGGTGATTTTATCATTGCTCCGCATTCAATAAGGACACCCTCGCCAAGGGATATCCGGTTACCGGTTAGAACGGCACCAGCCATTATCACTGTAGCACCTTCCAGTCTGCGGCCATTATTATTTATCTGGAGTTCGTTCTTAGTTGTATTGCCAAAAATAATTTCGCAATTATGGGCAGGTACAGCTTTTCCTTCATGTATAACTACATGCTCTCTCAGGGGGATACCATCTTTTATCAGCTGGCTATCATAACTGGGATAGTTATAATTATCCAGATACTCTTTGAGGTTGTTGAGAGGGGTCCAGACATAGTCATCTTCTGAAAAAAGATCCCTGCAGGGGAAATCTGCCAGGTTAAAAAAAGATTGCGTTGTAAGCATTATAACTCTCCAGATAACTCAGATTTTGCAAAATAGTCTCTTTTCTCATTTGCAGGGGAAGACTTTTTACCTGAGTGAACAATATGAGAGAAAAGGGTCAAGAGTTCAAGAAAAAATGTTAATAAAAACCCACGGAGGTCAAACCGTCTTGACTAAACCAAACTGGATGTTTAGAATTTCTCCGATTTTGAAAAACGAAAGTAAATCAATGTTCTATATATAGAAAAATAGAGAAGATTGCTGAAAGAGACTGCCGTGAAATTAGATGGTGGAAAAAGTGATCTTGTCAGGAGGTTTGTGTGGAATTTAATGACTCATTAAGTATAGGTATGGACGATTTCTCCAATAACGAAGATATGGAGATTCCTGAAGTGCTGCCGATGATGGCGGTACGGGATGTAGTTGTTTTCAACTATATGATAATTCCTCTCTTTGTTGGCCGTCCAGGCTCGGTAGAGGCAGTAAATGAAGCTCTGGGCGCAAATAAACTGTTGATGCTTGTTACCCAGAAGGACGCCACTAAGGACAATCCATCTGAAGACGATCTCTACAAGGTTGGTATGGTCTGTATGGTAATGCGCACCCTGAAATTGCCGGATGGTCGTCTTAAGGTACTCGTCCAGGCCATGTCCAAAGCCCGGATACAGAAATTTGTAAAAACAGAGCCGTTCTACCAGGTGTCGGTGGAAGTAATTGAAGAACAGGAAACCCTGGAGGTGAGTGTTGAGGTTGAAGCTTTGATGCGTACTGTCCGGGAGCAGACCGAAAAAATAATGTCTTTGCGGGGAATTTTGTCTGCAGATCTTATGATGATTATTAACAACATCGAAGATCCGGGACGGCTTGCCGATCTCGTGGGCTCGAATCTTCGATTAAAAATTTTTGAATCCCAGAAAATACTGGAAGAAACTGATCCGCTGGCTCGTCTTAAGCTGGTGAACGACTTACTGGCTAAAGAACTCGAAGTCTCTACTGTACAGGCAAAGATTCAAAATGATGCTAAAGAGGAAATGACTAAATCTCAGCGGGAATATTTTCTTAGAGAACAGATTCATGCCCTGCAGAAGGAACTTGGCGATACAGACGATTACAGTCAGGAAATTGATGAACTGGCCAAGAAACTGAAAAAAGTTAAAATGTCAAAACCTGTGCGGAAGGAAGCGAAAAAACAGCTGAACCGCATGGCGATGATGCACCCGGACTCCTCAGAAGCTACCATAATTCGAACGTATATTGACTGGATTCTTGATGTACCCTGGAAAAAAGGTACCAAAGATCTTCTTGATCTGAAACGGGCCAGAAAGATTCTGGATGAGGATCATTACGGGCTGGAAAAGATAAAGGAAAGAATTCTTGAATATCTGGCAGTACGCAAACTCAACAAATCCACTAAAGGCCCGATTCTCTGCTTCGTCGGCCCTCCAGGGGTAGGAAAAACTTCGTTGGGGCAATCTATTGCCCGGGCAATGGGACGGAAATTTCATCGACTCTCTTTGGGCGGCCTGCGCGATGAGGCGGAAATACGAGGGCATAGGCGAACTTATATAGGCGCCATGCCGGGCCGAATTGTACAGGGACTTAAGACAACAGGGGCTAATAACCCCGTGTTTATGATGGACGAGGTTGATAAAATTGGTGCTGATTACCGTGGCGATCCCTCTTCTGCACTGCTTGAAGTGTTGGATCCGGAACAGAATTTCGAGTTTTCAGATCACTATATGAATTTGCCGATTGATCTGTCGAAGGTGATGTTTATCACCACTGCCAATATGAGCGACACGATTCCGAGACCGCTTCTGGACAGGATGGAGGTTATCCGGCTGTCGGGGTATACCCTGGAAGAAAAAATTGTCATTGCCAGAAGATACCTGTTCCCACGGCAGGTGAAAGAGAACGGCATCAAGGCCAGACAGATTCGAATGGGCGATGATACAATTGAGTATATTGTTACTCATTATACTTATGAAGCTGGACTGAGAAATCTGGAAAGGGAAATTGGCAAGGTGTGTCGTAAAATTGCTCGCAAAATAGCTGAAGGGGGTAAGGGCCCGTATAGTGTTACCAAAAAAAATCTTGACCGCTACCTCGGGCCGCCAAAGACCATCCCCGAGTCCGAGTTGGAAAAACTTGAGCAGCCTGGATTGGTAACCGGTCTTGCATGGACCGAGATAGGTGGCGAGATTTTGCAGATTGAGGTGAATCTCATGCCTGGTAAAGGAAAACTGATTCTGACGGGACAGTTGGGAGACGTGATGAAGGAATCCGCCCAGGCGGCACTTACCTATTGTCGCAGTCGATACAGAGCAATTGGAGTGAAGGAGGATTATTTTGATACAATTGACCTTCATCTTCATGTTCCTGCCGGAGCAATACCAAAAGACGGACCATCGGCTGGTATTACTATCGCTACGGCACTCTATTCTGCCTTCACACAGAAGAAAGTGATAAGCCAATTGGCTATGACGGGGGAGGTGACATTGCGGGGCCGTGTACTACCCATTGGCGGGTTAAAAGAGAAGGCCCTGGCAGCTCTTCGAGCAGGTATTGACAAGGTTATCATTCCTGAACAGAACAAGAAAGATCTTGTGGAAATACCAAAAGATATAAGAGATAAGATGAAATTTTACCCTGTTAAGGATATGGATGAGGTTGTTAAGATTGCCTTTAATAAATCTATCTCTCCCAAAAACGGCACCAGGAAAAAGCTTAAATAACACAGGCTGTGATTGATCAGGAAGAAAATAACAGTAAGAAATGTACCATTAAAAGGGTTGTCCTGGGGACAACCCTTTTGCTTTTTCTGCTGGTTGTAGCTGCAGGAGGGTGGATGGGTACATACATCCTTGGCACGGGGACGATTGCAGCCGGCAAAGAGGTTATTGTCAACATCCCTAAAGGATCATCTGTTAAGGCTATTGGAAAAATACTTGGAGATGCAGGCCTTATTGATAATGATCCACGGTTTCTGCTGCTGGCAAAATTCTCCGGCTATTCCGGTCGACTCCAGGCAGGAGAGTTTCGACTGGTGGGCGGACAAAGACCCGGGGGTGTGATTAAGGAGTTAGTCTTTGCAAAACCGGTACAACACCCTGTTACAATAATTGAAGGACTACGCGCAACAGAGATTGCAGAGCTATTTGCAAAAAAGGGGTGGTGCGATGCCGAAAACTTTATATCACTTGTAACTGATCAGCGGTTTATTGATTTACTGGGTCTAAAAGATCTTTCAAGCCTGGAGGGTTACCTCTACCCGGATACATACCTTCTGACGTCCGAAATGAAAGGAGCAGAGAAAATTATCACAATGCTGGTGCACCGATTTGCCATGGTATGGGCTGAACTCACCGCTGAAATTGATCATGAGATCAGTCGGGAACAGATGGTTATTCTTGCCTCGATAGTTGAAAAAGAAACAGGTGCAGCCAGTGAGCGATCTCTTATAGCGGGTGTTTTTACAAATAGACTGGATCGTGGAATGCGTCTCCAGTCTGATCCGACAGTAGTGTATGGAGTAGAGAATTTCTCAGGGAAGATCACTCGACAACAGCTTCGCCATCCAACTCCATACAATACCTATACAATACCCGGATTGCCTGTCGGCCCCATCTGCAATCCCGGAAAAGAGGCCTTGCAGGCCGCACTTCACCCCACCGAAACAAAATTTCTCTATTTTGTTTCTAAAAATGATGGAACACATCAATTTTCTGCTTCACTCTCAGCCCATAATAGTGCTGTCCGAAAATATCAGAGGAAAAAAAAGAATAAAAAAGTTAAATAGAAACTGTTGTTTCTGTCTGAGAACTTCGAATAAATTTTTTACGAGTAATTACGCCTGAAGCTGGAGGAAAAGGTGAAAATCGGTCTAGTACAGCTAAACCCGATTATTGGCGATTTCGGGAAAAACTGCGCCAAAATATGCGAGTGGGCAGGAAGGGCGAAGAAGGAGGGATGTTCTCTGGTTATATTTCCTGAATTGGCAATATCAGGATACCCGCCACAGGATTTACTGGAAAGAAAAGGTTTTCTGGAGGCTGGTGAACAGGCTCTTTCAGATCTTATTGGCGATATTCCTGATCTTGATGTTTTGTTGGGATGTGTTGAACGTCGAGGGGGTGAGAGAGGGAAACCCCTTTATAATTCTGCTGTTGTTGTTCGGAATAAAAAAATTGTTTTCAGAGCACGCAAACGGTTGCTGCCTTCCTATGACGTATTTGATGAAACCAGATACTTTGAACCGGGATCTCCTTCAGAGATATATGAACTGGAGGGGCACCATTTTTGTGTAACCGTATGTGAAGATGCCTGGAGGCACGAGGTCAAGGATTATGAAGTGAAACCTGTTGCAGATGTTTTTACCACTGCAGTAAGAAAAGGACTGACCATTGATGGGATTATCAATATTTCAGCGTCCCCTTTTCAAATTGATAAGGAGGTGGTTCGAAGATCTGTTTTCAGGGAGATTTGTGAGAAGCACACCACGCCATTTCTCTATTGCAACCAGGTTGGAGGGCAGGATTCTCTCCTTTTTGACGGTCGAAGTCTGGCCATGGACAGGACAGGCAAAATAATTGCCCAGGCAATGGGATTTGAAGAGGATCTGGTTGTTATTAATACCTCTGATTGGAAGGGGGACATTCCCGGTGCAATGCAGGTGGCTCCTGAGGCAGCCGTATATGATGCACTGGTGATGGGAGTGAGAGATTATGTGACTAAATGCGGGTTTTCCTCTGCTGTACTTGGTCTGTCCGGAGGTATTGATTCAGCACTGACTGCTGCTATTGCAGTCGATGCCCTGGGGGCTGAGAATGTTTTAGGGGTAGCACTGCCGTCTCCGTACAGTTCTGCCGACTCTCTTGAGGACGCGAAGGAGTTGGCGGCAAACCTGGGCTGTAATTTTGAGGTAATCCCCATAGAAGATCTTTTTACCGGTTTTAAAAAGAGTCTTGCACCGCTTTTTAAAGATAAGGATGAGGATCTTACGGAACAGAATATCCAGGCGCGGATACGGGGAAATCTGCTGATGGCACTTTCAAATAAATTCGGCCACCTTCTTCTGGCTACAGGCAATAAGAGTGAGATGGCTGTTGGATACTGTACTCTTTATGGGGATATGAGCGGTGGCCTTGCAGTTATCTCAGATGTTCCTAAACAACTGGTCTACGAACTCTCCCATTATGTCAATAGAAACGGTATTAAAATACCACATCGTACCATTACCAAGGCGCCTACGGCTGAGCTTAAACCGGGTCAACGTGATCAGGATGATCTGCCCCCCTATGAGATTCTTGATCAGATACTTGAGCTGCATCTCGAAGGGGGTGAAGGAGTAGAGAAGATTGTTGATCGTGGATTTGAGAAACCTATGGTTCGGGATATTCTTCGTCGCGTTCGCCTGAACGAATATAAACGCAAACAGGCGCCCATGGGACTAAAGGTGACAACCAAGGCTTTCGGTTATGGTCGTCGTTTTCCAAATGTTCAGAATTTTCAGCAGTAAAATCATTTAATGTCTCCCTCTACCGCTAAAAATTTAAAAAGACAACTGTGGTTGAAAGTATCTGTTTTAATTTTTTTTCTGGCCGGTTTCAGCTGGTTGATTTTCAGTGAAAGTCAGTTGAAACGCCCGGAAAAATTAGCAGTCACTGCTTCCGGCAACGTTGATATGTGCATCAGTTGTCATAAGGAAGAAAAACTTGATCCGGCTCATGATTCTGCTGTAATTGGCTGTGCAGTTTGTCATCTTGGTGACCCTCTGGCTATTACAGAGGATGCGGGGCATAAAGGTATGGTGCTTAACCCCGGCGATCTTCGTCACGTTGAAAAAACCTGTTCTGTAGAAGGATGCCACCCTGCAGATGTGCATAAGGTGAAAAACTCACTCATGGCAACTAACAGAGGAATTCTCGGGACCCTGCTTTATTATTGGGGGGAAACGGAGAGCCAGAACACTGATTTGACTGTGGAGGAACTACTCAAAAGCGGTGAAACTTCGCTGGCCCTCGATTATTTCAGAAAACTCTGTGCAACCTGTCATCTATGGAAGCAGAAAAATGATCTTCCAGGCGTCCCGGAATTTTTCAATCAGAAGGGTGGGGGATGTTCAGCCTGTCATTATTCTCTGCCCGGAAAAGAAAAAATGGTCACAGTCGCTGCAGCAGACGATAGTGAAGAAGAGGAGTTACCTGAGAAAAAAGTACATCCGCTGATCACCTCAAAGGTTCATACTGCAAACTGTGTACGCTGTCATAATAGGTCAGGACGGATAGGTATATCATATATGGGAATTTTCGAATCGGAAGGATACGGTACTCCCTATGAGAAGGGAGGCCTGAACTCCAGGCAGTTGCCGGG
>MAXH01000242.1 GCA_001750925.1 Desulfobulbaceae bacterium S3730MH12 | reverse complement strand
TTTTCAAACATTTTCATATTCAATTTTTATCATGCGAGCTTCTCGCAAAGACTGATAAAAATCAAACACGAAAATGTTAAGAAAATACTACGAAATTTGCAGGATGACGCTCCAGAAAACAAACCACAAGCCCTCCTGCAGATAGCGTAGACTTCGAGATCTTAACCGGACACTACCCTGTCTGAGGAGTTATCCAATTTTTTATTGTAAGAGGAATCCATGCGTTTGAAGGTTATAAAAAAACAACCCAATTCAAAGATGTGTTTTGTCTGTGGGCTGGAAAACAGATTCGGCTTAAAAAGCAGATTTTATGAGCTGGAGGATGGCCGGTTGATGGCTGTTTTCACACCACTGGAAGAACATCAGGGGTATCCGGGTCGTCTGCACGGCGGCATTGCCGCTACAATTCTTGATGAAACAATTGGTCGTGCGATTATGCTGACCCATTCAGATAATATCTGGGGTATAACCATAGATTTTTCCATGAAACTGCGAAAACCTGTCCCTATTGACGGTGAGATCAAGGTTGTAGCCCGGATCGAAAAGGAAGGTAAACGCTCATTTACCGGAGTCGGTGAGATCCTCCTTGCAGATGGCGGGGTTGCCATAAATGGCAGAGGTAAATATCTGAAAATGGATATAAAAAAGATTGCCGACTTTGATCATGAGGGGGATGAATGGAGGGTGGTTGAACTTTCAGATGACCCGAAGTTTATTGAGGTTGGGCCGTAGCCCGGGGGAGCGAGATGGTGAAGGTTGTCCCTTTGTCCGGTTCAGAGACAAAGGTGAGCTGCCCCCTGTGCTGCTTGATGATACCGTATGAGGTTGAGAGCCCCAGCCCGGCACCATCCGCCTCTCTTTTGGTTGAAAAGAAGGGTTCAAAAATATTGTTCTGAATGTTCTGATCGATCCCTTTTCCTGTATCCGCTATAGAGAGAAAGATCTTTGCAGCTGTTCTCCAGGTTGTTACGGTAATTGTTCCTCCACTGGCAGAAATTGCATCAGCAGCGTTTATGGTCAGGTTGAGCAGTACCTGGCTGATCTGATCCTGTATGATAAAAATATCGGGCAGGTCAGTGGCATAGTTTTTCACAATTCTCAACTTCTGTGATTTTATCTGTTTGGCTTGAAAAAATAAGACATTGTCCATTATTTTTTGGATATTCCCGAGGCTTATTTTTCCCGTTGTCGGCCGATTCAACTGTCCCAGGTTTTTAAGCAGTTTTTTTATGCGGTCGCACTCTTCCATCCCCAGGAGGAGCAATCTCTGATCCTCCTGACTTAGACCCGGACGTTCAATAAAATCTGTGAGAAGGTATTTGATCCCTATGAGAGGGTTACCGAACTCATGGGCTATTGAAGAGGCGAGTCGTCCAAGTGCGCTTAGTTTTTCCGAGTGAAGCAGTTGAAGCTGGATTTTCCTGCGTATTTCTACTTCCCGGGCAACTTTTTCGATACTCTGTTCCAGTTCATTGAAAAGGCGTGAATTTCTTATGTTAATTGCCGCCTGGTTACCGAGCAGACGGAGGAGTTCCTGCCTCCCGGGAGAGAAGGCCCGAGTCGTAAGGTTGTTCTCCAGGTAGAGTATACATTCCACCTTCCCCCTGTGTGTCAATGGACTGCAAAGGATGGAGCGGGGCGAGTTTTTTATGACATACTCATCATCGGTAAACATCCCTTCATGTTGTGCATCATTGAGAATCAGGTCACATTTTGTCTGGATAACATAGTTGATAATTGCGCTGGACACGCTGTTTTGAGACTCAAGATCCACATTGTCGAGTAGTTCTGTACCGTTTTTGTCTGTCGATCCGGCAATTTTCAGTTGCCAATGTTCCTTTTCGTAGCATACAAGAACTCCTCGCTGGGCGCCGAAACTTTCAAGCATGATTTTCATTATCTTCTTGAGAAGCTCGGGGAACGTTGTTTCTCCAGTCAGTATCCTGGATGCCTTGATAACAGTCGCCATATCGAACCCGGAACCGCCTGTTCCCGGCATAAAGGTTTCTGGAATGATATCCGGAGAAATCGGTTGTCTGGCAATGTCCGGCATATCATTTTCCCCCAGGGTAAATTTATTGATTGATATAGTGTAATACGAGATACGGGAACAGTTTACCACTAAAATGTTGCAATTGCAGGGCTATCAGTGGATGTGGCGGTGCGGGTGATCGCCCGCCTTGTGTATATGACGGTGAACATGGATATGATCTTCTTCGCATTTATGGATATGCCCATGTTCAACCTGGTAGAGGATTGAGCTTGTCTGGTCGAGAAAATCCCAGTCATGGGAGATGATGATCTGGTAGAGATCCAGGCCCTGGAGAATGTCAATCAGTCGTTTGCGTGTCCTTGGGTCGAGGTTGTTTGTCGGTTCATCAAGCAGCAGCATTTTGGGTTTCATGGCCAGGATTGTGGCCAGGGCAACCAGTTTCTTTTCGCCGCCGGAGAGTTTATGAGTTATGCGTTCTTCAAAGCCTGAGAGGCCAAGATCCATCAAGGTTTCAAGGGCGATTTTTTCTGCTGCAGCCGATGAATATCCAAGGTTGAGCGGGCCGAAGGCAACATCCTCAATTACTGTTGGCGAAAAGAGCTGATCGTCGGCACTCTGGAAAAGAAAACCGACTTCCTTCCGCAGCTCGCGGAGCTGTTTTTTGTTCGCTACATTTTCTCCATGGAAGAGCAGTTGGCCTGTGTCCGGGGTTAACAGCCCGACAATGATTTGAAAAAACGTTGTTTTTCCACAACCGTTGGAACCGATAACACCAACATGCTTGTCAGAAACCGAAAAATTCAGATTTTGCAGTATTGGCATACTGTTATGGGGATATGCATAACTGATGTTACGCAATTCAATTATTGGCGGTTTTGGCATGGTAAGAGAGCTACACGATATACTTGATCAAAGCAAGAAGAATCCAATTTTTGATCCGGTTAGAGAAAATTGAGCAGGATTAGAAGGAGGGTGAGTGACAGCATAACCGAGAGAAAAATTGTATCGTCGGAAGTGTATCTGTCCTGTGACAGCGGGATAAGGTGTCCGTCAAAACCACGAAGGACCATGGCCTGGTGAACCCGCGTCGCTCTGTTCCAGCTTTTCACCAAGGTCATGCCGAAAAGGTAGCCAAAGGTGCGGTAGGTATGGATACTGGTGGCCGGCACAAAGCAGCGTAGCTGGGCTGCTCTCACCAGTCGACGATATTCTTGGTAGATGACAAATACATAGCGATAAGAAAAGAGGAGAATAAAACAGAGGTTCTGGGGGAGATGTAATGATTCAAGGGCGTGGCCGATGTTGGCGATGCGGGAGGTGCCGAGCAGGGCGATTATGGAGATAACGATGGCGTTGGTTTTCAGTGTTATGAGCGCTGCCAGCCGTATTCCCTCCATGGAGAGAGAGAGAGGGCCGACTGCTGTGAACTCACTGCCACCATAGGTGAGGGGCAGGGTGAGCCAGAGAAAAAAGGTAAAGCTGTTAACAGCCAGGAGCCGTTTCAGCACAAGTTGTACCGGTAGTTTTGTCAGGAAAAAAAGAACAATACTCAAAGCAAAAGAGACAGCTGCCACGGTGAAACTGTTAGTTATGGCAGAAGCAGTTACGAAAGCTGTGGCAGCTATGATTTTTGCTTTGGGATCCCGCGTATGCAGCAGTGAATTCCCTTGAGCAAAGCGTTCATCCATCATTATTCAGTTCCCACTTCTTGGAAGTGGATCCAGGTGGATCCAGAGAACAGCGCCAATCTCCACACCTTTCTCATTGCCTGCCGGATCCTTAATGGTGTAGTCGGCTTCACTGAGGGCAGCAAATCCCCACCAGCCGGCCAGCGGACAGGTGAAACTGAAGATACCGTTGCCGTCCGCCCTGATTACCTGGGTGACATGGTAGTCGCTTGGAGCGTTCAGGGAATTTTTCTTATCGTAAAATTCCACTTCTATTTCTGCCCCGGCGACCGGTTTGGAGTCTAGAAGAACCTGTCCGGTAAAACTGTTTCCGGCATAGTTGCCAAAAGGGCGCAGTAAGGGAATGATTTCAGTTGGCAGCCCTGCAGGTTCATCCCATCCCTCATCATCTCCATATGCTCCAATGATTGTTTTGGTATAGTGAATGATACTCACGTCTTCGGTGGGTTCCCAGTAGGGAGTTGGCTCCATTGCAAACTGATAAACACCTGGTCGTTTAAAGGAAAAATTTGCTTTCCAGCCCCTGTGCTTCATGAAAGTTGCAGGTTGCAAACTGTCTGTAAGGTCTGTGGTCTGGCCATGGGCGGTGACAGTAAACTGTTTTGGTTTCGCCAGATCCATACCGATGTTTTCGAATGGGTGGGAAAATGCCAGGTTAAATTCAGTGTTTTTTTTCTCCTGGGTAATGATATTTTCCCCTGGAATAACCATACCAAAATGTGCCTGACTGCTTTGTGCGTACAGTATGACCAATAATGCTACTGAAAGAAAAAGTCTTGCCTTGATGTTCATAACCATAACCGCTCCTTATCGTTTCTTTTGTGATTTAAAGTATGCTGCTATTCCTGCCAGTCCCAGGATATATCCGATACCGCCAAAGATATCCTGAAGGGACGGTTTTTTTTCCTGCTGCTCCGCCAGGGATCGTTTTATCGGCCCCAGTTTTTTATCCAGGGCTGATTCGATAATCTGACTGAGCTGCTCCTGATCTACAACAACCAGGGTAGATTTTTGTTGCTCGGGAGGGGCCTGTTGTGCTGCCTGGAGAGAGGTCGGGGAAGAGGGCGGGGAAGAGGGCGCCGGTTGTTGTTGGTGAGTATTCTCTGTTATCTTAAGATAGTCAGCGGCGTTCAGGAGCCAGCTGTTTTTATGGCCATCTCCGCTGTTGACTGATATTTCCAGATTATAATGGTTCTTTTTTGCTGTATCGGGGATGGGGAAACTGAACATCCCGTTGCTGTCTGTTATACCGGTGAGCAGTTCCTTCATATCCCGGATACTTGTCACACTGATTTGCGCATTTTTTGCAGGTCTGCCTCCGCTGAATTTCACTTCGGTGTTTATAATGCCGCTCTCCTCCCAGGCAAAGATCCTTACCTTATGAGCGTGGCCGGGGAGGGAACTCAGGACGATCAGCAGAAGAGGAAGTGTCAATTGTAGCAGGATTGTATATCTCATTACTCTTTTATCTGCAGGAATTCAGGCTGCACTTTGGCCAGAAAAGATACGGTAAACATGGTTATGATGCCCTCGATAAACATAAGGGGAAGATGAGCTGCAATGATGAGTTGTGAGGCCTGGAGAAAGCCTTTGTCTGTGAAGGAGAGTGCAAGGGCCATAAGAAGAGATGAGAGAAAAATGGAAAGGAAACCGCAGGAAAAAGCTGCCACCTGTCTTTTTCTGCCGTTCTCCTTAAACCAGGTTCGAAAGAGATAGAAACAGATCACCGCCGGCAGGGCCATTATTGTCGTGTTAGCCCCAAGCACAACCAGCCCCCCATATTGAAAAAAAATCGTCTGAAGAAAGAGGGCAACAAGTATTGCAGGGAAACAACTCCAGCCGAGGAGTATGCCCATAAGCCCACCAAGGACAAGATGAACACTTCCCGGCCCGAGAGGTACGTGAATGAGAGATGCAACAAAAAACGTGGAAGTGAGGAGACTGACACCCATCACTTTGTCATAATTGAGTTTTTTCAGTCCTATAGCCGTTCCAGCACATGTTATTGCTCCACCGGCTATAAGTATTGATGGACTGAGAACCCCTTCAGAGATATGCATGAAAGATACATTCCTTTATTGGCAGGGCGGCACGTTGGTTTTCTTTTCGGTGTTACGATCATGAAATTTGTGTTACTATAGCAGGGGTAAACTGTTCTTGTCAAGAGGTTGGTAATATAATTTGTATATTTGTGTTACCGGTCTTTGCTGATAGTTTATCGCTTCCTTTCCTTTGAGGCAGCGCATGGCTTTTATATAAAGGAGAAGTAAAGTGATGGAGACTATTATTGTACGACCGATTGGTCTTATCCATTCATGTTTTACAGAGAAATTCGGTATTCCCCGTCAATCGGGGATGGTGAAATCCGCTACCGCAACTCTTGAATTGCTGCCGCCTTTTAACAG
>MAXH01000241.1 GCA_001750925.1 Desulfobulbaceae bacterium S3730MH12 | reverse complement strand
TTCATTAATACCTGGGGGACACCGGAACCAATGTCTCCTTCATTGAAATGGACAATAGGTTTGCCCTGTTGAATCACCTTACCGGAGACAGGGTCGGCAACATCAGGTCGGTTTGAGTTATTCAGCATACCTTCGGCAAGATCGGAGGCAGCGACACACCTGACAAGTCCAATCTGGTAGGGAATACCGATTGCCGCCAGGCCAAAACGATGGCTATATCGGGCAGCGGCGGAATACATTTTCATCTGCTCAAGAACCTGTGAATGAACTAGATCCTTAAATTGATCCACCCCCCAGTCAAACCATGCGCCCTGCTCTACAAGCCAGTTCAGGTGATCCTGGGCTTCTCTGTCTGAAACGTCAGACATCTCTGCAACCAGATCTGACTGGTTCAGCAGTTCAATGGGCATACCTATTGCACCAAGCTTGGCCGGGTTGATCAATGCATTGAGCATTCCCATGCAGCCGGGATCAAGCTGACCCAGGATACGCTTGTTTTTAATGATCTCTGCTGCAAGTTCTTTGCCGAATGAATCAGCCTCCGGCGAGATCGTCAATGTATCGGCTGATACTAGATGGGATGTGTCGTAAACAACTTTTCCGGTTTCACACCATGTTTTCAATCTGCCCATGAAAACATGGTCTTCGGTAAAGCTCTCGCTCCATAATCGCGTGTGTTCCACACATAACCTGCTTAATGTTGCAGAGTGGTTTAGAAGAGCCACAAGGCCGGGCCAGGTCCCGTCGAAGTTTCCAAGCAGCAGAATTGGTCCCTTATGTGTTTGCAGCCCGCTTGCCACGTGATGGGCATAAGACCAGCAGCTCAAAAGAATCACAACCGGTGCCGTTGGATCTATCTTTGAAAATATCTCAGTGCCATAGCATTGCCTGGTGACAAAACCATGTTTGAGCTTTTCATCATATTCAGGGAGTGCAATCACCTTATATCCAAGCGACTGGAAGGCTTTATCGATTATATCGATGGTTTCTTTCTGTCTGGGCCAGCACATCTCACATGCCGCGTCCCGGTAGTCACCGTTGGAAATCAGAAAGATTGATTTTTCCTGGGTAGCCATTTTATTCACCTATTTGTCGTGCTCATTTTTTTATGGATTTTTTTCTGAAATTCATACATTTCAAGGAATACTTCATATCTTATTTCATGGAATGAATGTGTGGATCGGTCAGGTTGGACAGTACCACCGGGTCTGCACATATTCTTCATCCCATCATTTAAGCTGGAGTATTCCCCTGCAGCTAAAGCAGCAAGTATTGCCCCGCCGAGCAGTACGGCTTCAGGTGCTTCAGGGGTGATTACGGTACAACCGGTGATATCTGCCTGCTGCTGGATGAAAAAACTGTTTTTCAAATGGCCGCCGGACATATAGATTGTATCAATAGCATATCCCTGCCCATTCATTGCTTCAATAATATGTCTTGTTCCATAGGATATCGCCTGTACCGTCGCTCCATACCAGAGTGCCAGCTCATTGACATTTTGATTCAGGTTCAGACCGCTCATCATTCCCCGGGCAGCTGCATCGGCACGGGGTGATCGATTACCGTGAAAATAGGGAAGAACATGGTGGTCATTAAATATCTCCAGGCCGTTTCGGGACATTTCTTTTTCGACAATATCATTGAGATAACTGTATATGTCTGTCTCTTCTGACTGAGCAGCTTTGACCAGATCGTTATAAGAGCCATTATTCTGAATGATCAGATCTATGAGCGACCCGGTGGCAGACTGGCCGCCTTCGTTGAGCCACATGCCGGGAAACATTGCCCCAAAATACGGGCCCCATACTCCATCGATAAATCGCGGCGATTCTGAAACTGCCAAATGGCATGATGATGTTCCTCCGATAAGCGCGATGGCATGATTAAAAGGATCATCATCGCCACTATTAAGAGCCGCTCCCAACGACCCCAGGCCACCGGCATGGGCATCAATTATTCCGACACCAATTGCGATGCCTTCAGGTAACCCGAGTTCATCAGCAGCCTCTTTTGTCAACTCACCGGCACACCCGCCGATCGGGTGTGATTTCAGTGGTACACGATCATTGTCAAACAGTTCTTCTATATCGTTTTCTTTGAAAAAAGAGGGGTCATACCCTCCGCCGTCTTCTTCATGTCCAAGATAGGTCCATTTACAGACCGTTGTACAAAGTGATCGAAAATCATTACCAGATGCCCGGTAGACCAGGTAGTCAGCGAGATCCATAAACTTGCGACCGTTTTTCCATGTATTTTTGAGATTATTTTTTAACCACATCAGTTTGGGAGGTTCCATTTCAGGTGATATTTTTCCTCCCACATATTGCAGTACCGAATGGTTGCGACTATTGATCAGCTCTGTTTCTTCAGTGGCTCTATGATCCATCCAGACGAGCACATTTTGATCATTGTTTCCGGTTGGGGAAATAGTAATCGGTTCAAATCCACGGCCTAGGGCAACAAGAGAGCAGGTAGCATCGAAAGCCATCCCTTTGATGGCTGTAGGATTAACAGCACCCTCAGACAGACAACTCTGTATCGCTTTTCCGGTTGCCTGCCAGATATCTTCCGATGACTGTTCAACAAAATTGGTCTGGGGCCGCCAAGTCTTGATCGGGCAATCCCCTTTATTTAGCATTCGGCCCGTTTGGCTGAATGCACCAACCCGGACTCCTCCAGTCCCGACATCAATGCCCAGATATATATTTTCCATGACCATCAAACCTTTCTGTTATCGTAATATTGCGGCTTAACTGATTTGTTACATCCCCATCATCGAAGGTAAAAAAGTAACCAGAGGCGGGAAATAGGTGATAAGAAAAAGAACAGCAAAAAGTACCATGAGCATCGGCATAATTTCTTTAATTACCGCTTTTAAGGGGGTGCCGGATATTCCGGAAACGACAAACAGCAGCATGCCGAATGGAGGCGTCGACAGCCCGATCATCATATTAAGAGTGATCACCACTCCGAAATGAACCGGGTCGATGCCAAGTTCCAGGACCAGGGGCAGGACAATGGGGATGAAAACAAGAATGATGCACATGGTATCAACAAACATGCCAAGAACAAGAAAAATAATGTTGATCAACAACAGCAGCAGATATTTATTGTTGGTAACTCCAAGAAGAAATGTGGCAACGGTATCCGGAATATGCTCAATGGCAACGATATAAGAAAACACATATGCCGACCCGACGAGCAGCGACAGGACTCCGGTTGTTTTTACTGTGGACAGGACAACACGGAGGAAATCGTTCCAACCCATCGCCCGATAGACAAATACGGATATAATTATGGCATAGAGTGATGCCAGCGCCCCCGCTTCCGTCGGGGTGACAATTCCTGAATAGATCCCGCCGAGAAGAACCACCACAGAAAAAAGAGCAGGTGCAGCTTTAATTGTGATGAGCAGAAGGTCTTTTAATATTACAGTCTTGCCTCGCGGGTAGTTGCGTTTATTTGCGATATAGGCGATATAAGCCATAAGAGCAAGGCCAACTAGAATGCCGGGCACCATCCCTCCCATAAACAATGCACCCACTGATGCACCTGACAGCATCGAATAAAAAATCATTGGTATGCTGGGAGGAAAAACCGGACCTATTGTCGCAGAAGCTGCAGTAATTGCACAGCTGAACCCGTCGTCATAACCATGTTTTTTCATGGCTTTGATCTCCATCATCCCCAGGCCCGAGGCATCGGCAAGGGCAGAGCCGGTCATACCGGAGAAGATAATGGATGCCACAACATTGACATGACCAAGCCCGCCCTTTCTCTTGCCGACAACAGTTGCGGCAAAATCAAAAATCATGTCGGTTACTTTGCCTGAATTCATGATCTCTGCCATAAAGACAAACAGCGGTACCGCGATAAGCACAAAGCTGGAATTAAGACTTGTCAGAAACTTGGTGGCCACCATGCTGATATCTGCGATGGGGCCTTGAGCCAGTGCAAAATAAAAAATGGAGGACATCAGCATGCCGGCGGCAATGGGTATACGCAGGATGAAAACCAGGATAAAGCTTATTATAAAGACAATTAGCGGGATATTCATTTTACAGATCTCCCCTGAAAAGCCCAACGAGGTCATCTATTAAATCCCTGCCTATTCTTCCCAGCATGAACACCAGGAAAACAACAAAAGGAAAAAACGCAAAATCCATTGGAATTTTTAATACATTTGACTTTTTGAATCCCATAAAAATTACGTAGTCATACGAGGGATAGAGGGCAATACAAAAAGCCGTAAAGAGCATGCAGTTCCCGGCCAACCGCATGAACAGCTGTGCTTTCGGACCAACGGCATCATAAACCATGGTGAAAGCCACGTGTGAGTCGGTTCTCTTTGCATAGAGTCCCCCGAGCAGGGCAACCCAGAGAAAACAGATGAGTGTCAACTCAAGGGGCCAGGTAAGCGGTACTAAGAAATATCTGCAGAATATCTGGAGGATAAAGGTAAAAAAAAGGACAAGGAAAACCACCATGGGGATATATTTTTCAACTACATCCAAGCTGAATAAGAAAATTTTCTTGTTTAGGTTGGTAGTGTTACCCATATCGCAATAAGTTCCCTGCTCCGTCATTCCCGCCTGCGCGGGAATGACGGAAAATTGGCAAAGCCTACTTTGCGGAGCCTACGCTATAAAAATTCAATACTTATTTCGCAGCTTGGATTTCATCGTACAATTTGAGATCCCAGTCTTTTGAGATGTCCTTGCTCTCAGTTAAATAGGAGTTCTTGGCATATTTTTGGAAGGCATCTTTATCAGGATCTTCAATAATCACCAGCCCTTTGCTCTTAAAAAAATCTTTCAGTTTGCCCTCATTTTCAAGATTCTGGTCATCACAGGCTTTGCGCGCAGCTTCAATCGCTTCCAATATCCAGCCCTTCTGCTGATCACTGAATGACTGCCATCTTTTTTCATTAATTGTCGGCCACACTGAGTCCGCAAGGTGGTCGGTCAGAACGATATATTTTGTAACTTCATAAAATTTTGCATTCTTATCTGTTGGCAGAGGATTATCCTGGCCTTCGATAGCGCCAGTTTTTAAACCCATATAAACCTCGGAAAACGACATTGGGGTGGGATTGCCGCCAAGAGCTTTACCAAGAGCAAGCCAGGTGGGGCTACCGGGGGTTCGTAACTTAACACCTTTCATGTCGTCCGGATGACGGACTTCACCGACCTTTTCAACCAGGTTGAGTTGACGGGTACCGAGGTAAAAAGCGGCGAGTGGCCTGGCACTGGTTGCTTTGGCAACATCGTCAAAAATTTCCTTACCAATTTCGCCATTAAGCACTTTTGTCATGTGATCATAGCCACTGAATGTATATACAGCTCCCAGCATTGACAGGTAGGGAACGAATTCAGCATTCCAGCTGGCGGCTGTATAGGCTAAATCAAGAGTTCCCCGCCTCACTGCAGCAAGTTCTGCTTCCTGGGAAAAGAGCTGGCCGGAATGGTAAACATCGACGTCCATCGCGCCATTAGATATTTTCTTCAGTGTCATTTTGAACACCTGCATTGCTCGTGTGTGTGCGTCACCCGGAACACTTACTGATGAAAATGTCAGAGTTACATTGTCTGCTGCGAAAGAGGTTGAAACGGTAAATAACAGTACACCAATGAAAGACAACAACCTAAATTTCATAATGATCTCCTTTTTTGTTTTGACTTAGCCATCCGGAACTTTGAATGACCTTTTTACGACTCCATCATATATTGTCGATACTCTTTGCCAGGCATGATAATTTACAGGTCACCCGGTGGGTAGCCCGGAGACAGCAGAGAGCAGTACTGGTTTTCAGTTCATGACCGTCAGTCTTCCTGCATGTTGACGAATTCTGCATCCGCCAGCCAGGAATCGGGGCGGGATACAAACTCGAGTACGTTTTTAAGCAGTCTGTAATGGCGGCGCTCTTCTCTGGCAAAGGTGAGCAGGATCTTTTTCTCCCCCTCATCATCGGTTTCCTCGGCCTTTTTTTCATAGAAGGTATACGCTTCTTTTTCGGCATCCATGGCCTTTTTATAGGCATCAGTCTGGGGTGTCTCATCGGTGATATCAAAGGAACCTGCTGCCTTCATCTCTTCAAAAATAGATTTTGCCTTATCCAGTACGTTCGCTTCGGAAGCCTCTGAAGGCATTTTCTCAAAGAGCTGTTTGAAGATGTTGTAATGAACCACTTCCTCGTCAGCCAGTGTAGTAAAGATCTTTTGCAGACCGGGATTTTTGGTCTTGGCTGCAATCTCCCGGTAAAACGCCTCACCCTCTTTTTCCATTTGCATTGCAAACTCAAAAACGTTCATATAAAGTCTCCTTGTTTCAGTTGAAATGACACATTATACTCCAGCAGTTAATAAGATACTGGAAGTATAACCGGCAAAGATATTTCTGCCCATAAGATATTAGCACACTGGACAACTGGACGGATGATTCCTACAGTGGATACGAAGAATACGAGATCATTGTTGGCGGAAGAACCAGTGATCAGGAAGGCGTTAGGCTGGATTTAAATCCTGCCAGGGAGATTTAAATGAAAGATAATGACCAATCTCTGCTTGACACTACTGCCTACAGGGTAAATTGGCTGGTTGAGCGTATTTGTGCTCTTTTACTGGGCACAATGGTAATGGTTATCTGGTTTGAGGTGGTTGAGCGATACTTCCTGCACCTGGGAATGACCTGGACTGAAGAATTTTCCAGGTATCTTATGATCTGGGCTGCCCTTCTGGCGGTTTCCTGCGGCGCATTTTACAGAGAGCATATTGGTCTGAATATTGTGCACCGGTTTCTGCCTCCTAAAGGTGTCCGTGTCCTGAAAATCTGCCTTGACCTTATCAGCCTGGCATTTTTTCTCTTCCTGGCCTGGTACGGTATAGGCATGACAGAAGCGGGTCTTGGTCAATTTGCCACCATATTCGGTATTACTATGGTGGTGCCTTTTGCTGCGGTGCCGGTCTCTTCAGCCCTTACCGCGTTTCAGATCTTTGCAGCCATGTTCAGAAAGTCCGAGCCATCCGCAGCAGGTATGTCACAGACTCAATAGGGGGAATAGTATGATCACAGTTCTGCTCATCTTTTTTTTCTTTATTCTTATAGGACTTCCTATTGGTGTAACACTTGGTGTTGCCGGTATTGCAGGCCTTGTCCAGATAGGGGGAGAGAATTTTCTGATGATGGCACCCAAGCGCTACTTTGAAGGTTTGGATCTGTTCACGTTTATGGCCATGCCCTTTTTTATCCTGGCGGGAGAAATCATGAATCGTTCCGGAATTACCGAAAGACTCGCCTCCTTTGCCAATGCTCTGGTGGGTCATCTTCGGGGCGGCCTTGCCCACTCCAATATGATTGCCTCCGTCCTGTTTGCCGGTATGACCGGGGCTGCTGTTGCTGACACTGCAGCCTTTGGCAACACCCTGGTGCCTGCCATGGTTAAAAAAGGCTACACCCGTCCCTTCTCCTGCGCCGTTACCGTTGCCGGATCCATCATTGGGCCCACTATTCCGCCGTCGAATCTTATGGTTATCTACGGATCCCTTATGGGTGTCTCCATTGCGGGTCTCTTTGCTGCCGGTATTCTTCCTGGACTCCTTATATGTGTGCTCTGTATGGGTGTGATTGCGGGTCTGGGCAAACGGCTGAACCTGCCAAAAAGTGAGGAGCGTTTTAGCCTGCTTCGTATCTTCTGGGCGTTCAGGTCAAGTTTTCTCGCCATTCTTATGCCCGGGATTATTCTCGGCGGCATTCTCTTTGGCATTGTTACCCCCACAGAAGCTGCCGCTATTGCCGTGTTTTACGCTTTGTTTATCAGTGTGGTGATTTATCGGGCATTAACTTTTAACGATATTGTGGAGATGCTTATCCGAACTGCCAGGATTACCGGCATTGTTTTTCTGATTATTGCCAGTGCCTCCATCCTCAGCTGGTGGATGACCTTTATGCAGATTCCACAGAAAATTGCTGCGTTTTTCCTGTTTCTCTCTTCCAATCCCAATGTGATCATCGGTCTGATTCTCGCCCTCCTTCTTATTGTTGGCATGTTTATGGATATTAATGCAGCACTGATCATTCTGGCACCGGTGCTTGGGCCGCTGACAACAACTATTGGAATGGATCCGGTACATGCGGGTATAATGATCGTTCTGGCGTTGAATATTTCTCTGATGACACCACCGGTAGGTGCCTGTCTGTTTGTGATGTCATCGGTTACGGGTGAGCGCATTGAGAGGATCAGCATGTCGCTGATTCCGTTTCTGGTGGTGGAGGTAGGGATACTTTTTCTGGTAGCATTTTGGGATGATCTGACTCTCTTTATCCCAAGACTACTTATGTAGTTGTTACAAACAATTCATGGCCCGGTCTGAAATTAGGATTCAAACCGGTAAATGGATATTATCAACAATTGGCAACACTATTGCCATAGTCAGGAGGTTAAAATGAAAGCTGTAAAACTTTTTTCAGTTGTTTTTCTTGCGGTTATGTTTGCTTTTACAGGAACAGCAATTGCGGCCAAAACCATCAAATTGCATCATCTGAATAAGGATGATCCGTTTGATAATCCCACAGGTGCCATGGCCACTGTATTTAAAAGCCTGGTTGAGGCAGGAACCAACGGCTCCGTCATGGTTCAAACCTTTCCCAGCGGACAGTTGGGTAAAGACAAGGATGCCCTGCAGCAGGTAAAAGCTGGTGTCATTGAGTCCGGAATTCATTCTGTGGGTGGATTTGCATCTGTCTATCCCCTTATTGGTATTTTGGATGTCCCCTTTGCATTTCCCAATATCAGTAAAACCTATGAAGTGTTTGATGGCCCTTTTGGAAAAAAACTGGCTGCCGACATAGAGAAGAAAACCGGTCTTCATGTTCTTGGTTTTGGCGATTCAGGCGGTTTTTTTCAGTTAACTAACTCCAAACGACCCATCCATACTCCCGCTGATATGGCCGGCGTAAAAATCAGGACCATGGGTCTTGATACACATAAGGCGATAATCACCGCCATGGGTGGCCAGCCTGCAGCTATCTCCTGGTCGGAAGTGTATACTGCTCTTCAAACCGGCGTTGCTGACGGTCAGATGAACCCGGTACCGATCATTGCCTTTGCAAAATTCCAGGAAGTCCAGAAATACCTGACCCTCAGCGGACATATTTTTGCTCCCTATGTCTGGACCATGAATAATAAATTCTGGGACAGCCTCAGCGACAGCGAGAAAGAAGTTGTTACCTATGCCGCTCAATCTGCTATCGTTGCCGGTCGAGGTATGGGACGGGTTATTGAAGCGTCTGACAGGGG
>MAXH01000240.1 GCA_001750925.1 Desulfobulbaceae bacterium S3730MH12 | reverse complement strand
CAGGTTTTCCTGCATCAGTTTGCCAGCCCTTTGATTTACGTTTTATTTGCTGCAGCGCTGGTTTCCATCATCATTAGAGAATTTTCAGACGGAGCTTTTATCGGAGCCGTTTTGCTGATTAACGCCATCATCGGTACTATTCAGGAATATTCTGCACAAAAATCTGCCGCTGCTTTGCAAAAACTGGTCACTGCAAATGTACATGCCCTGCGCGATGGCGAAACCTATGAAGTCAATGCTGACGAAATTGTACCCGGTGATATTATTTCACTTGAATCCGGAGCCCGCGTTCCCGCAGATATCAGGTTGCTCAGCTGCCATGATCTTGTGATAGATGAATCATTGTTAACGGGTGAATCAATAGCAGTAGTGAAAAACCATAATGTGATTCTGGCGGTTGATACCGCACTTGGTGATCGGGGTAATATGGCCTATGCAGGAACCATGGTCAGCCGTGGACGCGGGCAGGGTGTTGTTGTATCTACTGCTCTTCATACCGAACTTGGCCACATTGCTGAATCTGTATTGGGCACAACACATGCGAAAGCACCGTTGCAGATTCGTATGGAATTATTTACCCACCGGATAGCTATCTTTGCCGGTCTGGCAGTACTGTTGATGGCCTGTGTGGCCTTTTACCGCGGTATGCCCTTCTATGAGATTTTTCTTTCCTCCGTAGCCCTTTCTGTTTCAATTATTCCGGAAGGATTACCGGTGGCCCTGACCGTTGCCCTGGCGATAGGTATGCGTCGGATGGCAAGGCGTGATGTTATTGTGCGCAGGCTGGTTGCAGTGGAAGCATTGGGCTCATGTACCTATATTGCAACAGATAAAACCGGCACCTTGACAGTCAACCAGTTGACCGTTCGTCAACTGGCATTCCCCGGACAGGATGTCTGGGAGATTACGGATGCAGGTGAAGAATTTGAAGGCATTACCCTGACATCTGACACCATACCTGATATAGAGCGGCAGGCGCTGGTGCATGAAATATGCCGTGCTGCTGTGCTGGCCAATGAAGGATTGCTGGCCCGCCGAAATAACGAATGGGTGCATCATGGAGATGCGGTAGATGTTGCCTTGCTGATTATGGCACATAAATCCGGGTTTGTCAGGGAAGATAGTACGAGCACTTTTCCGGAACTGGACATCATACCTTTCGAATCAGAGCGGCTGTTCAGCGCCAGTCTGAATATGGTCAACGGCAAACCATACGGTTTTATCAAGGGGGCCATTGAAAAACTGCTCCCCATGTGTAGTTATATGGCATCAGCGGGAGAGACAGTCAAAATCAATCGCTCCCTGCTGTTAAATCAGGCTGACCAGCTTGCCGCTAAAGGCTATCGCGTTATCGCACTGGCGTCCGGGGAAGTTGAAATTGCGGAAAAGGAAAATTTCACTGCGCAGCATTTGACAAACTTAAAACTTATCGGCCTGCTGGGGCTTATCGACTCCCTCCGCATTGAAGCAAAAGGTGCAGTTAAAAGCTGCAGGGATGCTGGAATCAAAGTGGCCATGGTCACCGGCGATCATCCGTCAACGGCATATGCAATTGGCTGTGAGCTTGAGCTGGTCGAGTCACCGGATCAAGTCATCACCGGGGCTGCCCTGAAACAGGCAGCGGCTGATGGGAAAGGGCTGATGGAAATGGATCGGCTAACCAGCAAGGCCCGTGTTTTTGCACGAGTGGAACCACAGCAGAAGCTGGACATTGTTCAATCATTACAACGAAACGGTCATTTCGTAGCTGTTTCCGGTGATGGAGCCAATGACGCCCCGGCCATTCGTGCGGCACAGGTCGGAGTCGCAATGGGAAAAAGCGGCACAGACGTTGCCCGGGAAGCGGCTGAGATTATCATAACGGATGATAATTTTGACTCTATTGTCGCCGGTGTTGAAGAAGGGCGAATCGCCTACGCTAATGTCAGAAAAGTTATCTTTTTATTGATATCCACCGGTGCTGCCGAACTGGTGTTATTTACCCTTTCACTTGCCACCGGCATGCCGCTTCCTCTAATGGCGGTACAACTGCTATGGCTTAATCTGGTCACCAATGGCATACAGGATATTGCCCTGGCATTTGAACCTGGTGAAGGGGGAGAGCTGCAGCAAAAACCAAGGCCGCCCCAGGAAGGTATCTTTAACCGCCTGATGATCGAACGTGTGATTATCTCTGCACTGGTTATAGGTATTGTTGCTTTTTTATTGTTCAGATGGCTGCTCGATCACGGCTACACCCTTGATGAGGCAAGAAACGGCACCCTGCTGTTGATGGTGCTCTTTGAAAATGTACATGTGTTTAACAGCCGGTCGGAAACACTTTCACTGTTTCGTCATAATCCACTGAGAAACTGCGTGCTCCTTTTCGGTACTGCAGCCGCCCAGTTGATACATATCGGCGCCATGTATACCCCCTGGCTTGGAAATGTACTCGGCGCACAGCCTGTTTCGTTTGAGAACTGGTTGTTACTGTTAGGGCTGGCCTTGTCTGTACTGATTGTCATGGAACTGCATAAACTACTGCGCTTTTATCTGAATAAAATGAGATAAAGTAAAGAGGGGGATGAGTTAGAGCAGGGCATCAAATAATTTCTGTGTCAGGTGGCCTTCAACCAGTCCGGCGAAGAACAGACAGAGTATGACAATCAGAATGATTTTTTGTAAAGGAATTTCGTTTTTATAACGTTCAATATCTTCAAAAATTTCCGATGTCATATTTCCTCTGGCCTTTTCCTTGATTAACAGATGTGCGGAAAACGTAACTGCTCCCGCCAGTGCAATGGTTGGTATTTCGATAATGCCGTGTGGAATCAAAGAGACAAAGCCAATAAAATATGAGCCGAAGATATAACTGGATGTTGAGACAGTCAGGCCGCTTTCCGAACCAAGTAATATCATTCCCAGCCAGGGCACCAGCAGCCATACATATACCCTGCGAAGGGGCTCTTCTTCAATTTTTTGACATCCAGGCAGAAAACAGAAAAGCTTCATTCTCCTTTTCCCGCAGAATGCTTTTCGTATATTTTGTGGAAACAATGAAATGTTACGGGGGTTAAAGAAAGAGGCGGTATAAAGGAATGAAATTGTAATTAAAGAACCCATACTGTTCCAGATAAATAACAGGATTCCTTCGTCAAATCCCAACTCTGTACCAGTTTGAAAAAGTGGAAATGCGTAAGAAAGGCGCTTAGTGGAGACCTCAAAGAGCGTTTCCGGGGCAGTCTTAAGGACGTTAATAAAGAAAATCCCTACCGTAAAACTTAAGGCAAAAGAAACAAAATATGCCAAAATCAACTTTGTCCAACCGCTTAAAAACAAAGATTTATCTGTTTTGTTAAACATATATTTAAGGAATTGCAGGTTAGAGTTATTCTTGATAGCGTCGTAAAAAGCCCCCTGCTCCGTCATTCCAGGGTTGACACAACAGTAGTGAGATTATCCTGAACTTTCATATGAATCATTGTATCATAAGGAGATTATGAAGAAAACACGATTGTTTGAGTCATATACGATCAAGGGAGTGCTTTTAAAAATTGAGTTGGCCGAGCTATATCAAAGGGCCAGGATCTAAGTTCAGTCTCTTTTTTCAGATTTTAATTCATTACTGTAAATATTATGGAGGAATTATGAAAACCAAAAACAAACAAAGAATTCATTTCAGCCTGATCTTACTTTTGCTTTTCGCATTATCCCCGGGGGTTTATGCTGACACAATGAAAATTGCAGTACCCGCAATGGCTAAGTCAAAAGATGCGCTCATCAGTAAAGAAACCGGCAGGGCTCCAATTTTTCTCTTTTTCGATGCCAACGGTCATTTTATCGAGGCTATGGAAAATCCGGCTAAGGATCAGCAAGGAGGTATTAGCCGTACTGTTATCACCCTGCTGGTCGCCAAAGGTGTAACCCTTATAATTGCTGAAGATGTTGGTGATAAAATGAAACAGGCCTTGGATGACCACCATATTAGATATGTCATCAATAAAGGAGCGGCCGATAATGCTGTTCAGGTGTTTATAGCAACCCTTTAGATGTGCTATCATTCCAGCAATTACTTTCTTTTATCGTATCGAGAAAATCAGTTGATAGACCGCCACTTAAGAACAAGAGGAGAATAGGCAAAGAACATGACAACAGCTCAACATATGCCGGTATCTGCTCTGCAGGTTCAGAGCGAATGTACTATCCTCTCTCTGGGGCCTGATGAGAAAACTGCCCAGCGGCTGGCCCAGATGGGGATTTTACCGGGTACGCATTTAAGGATTATCCGGGTTGCTCCTTTTGGCGGCACCATTGAGGTTACATGTGATCAGGGACAGAGCTTTGCCCTGCGCCAGGAGGAAGTCGCAGCTATGACTTGTGATCCGGTGGCCATGCCGCTGGCTTCTGAACTGGTAACTGTCGGACAGACATACAGAATTCGAGTTTTGTTGGGTGGCAAGAACTTTCGCCAGCGAATGGAACGTGAGGGCTTCCGGAAAGGAGGGTTTATTCAAATACGGGAAACAGGTGTCAAGCCAATCCCGGTACACCTTGTTGACATGGACAGGCAGATTGAACTTGGCGAGGGAGAGGCAAAAAAAATTATTGTCGAGGTGATCAGCCATGAGTCTGGCGACTAAACCTGTCACCGTTGCCCTCGCAGCCATTCCAAATTCAGGTAAGACCACCCTTTTTAACCGCCTTACCGGTTCCAGTCAGACCACCGGCAACTGGCCGGGAGTCTCTGTTGAACAAAAGAGCGGCACCTTTACTCTGGGGGAATATTGCATCACTCTGACCGATCTCCCCGGAGCCTATGCACTATCACCGGTCACTGAAGAAGAACAAGTAGTCCGGGACTATTTTCTCCAATCACCACCTGACATTATTCTCAACCTTCTTGATGCCCGCAATTTGTACCGGGGGCTGGGCCTGACATTGCAGCTGGCCCTCAGCGGTTTACCCATGGTGGTGGCTGTAAATATGATGGACGAGGCCAGACGACAGGGAATATCACCTGATTTTAATGTACTTGCTCAGCATCTCGGTGTACCGGTTATCGGGTTGTCAGCAAAAAAAGGTGAAGGTGTATCTGATCTGGAAGATGCCCTCTACGGAGTCATAAAAGATCCGGGAGAAACCAGAATCGCCCACATTTCCTGTCCTCCCCTCTTGGAAAAGGCTTTCTTCCAACTCTCCGAAGCTATCAATCAAGCAGACATTGACACTCGTCTTGATCATACCTTTCTTGCCATGTGTTTATTGGAAGAAGATGACCAGAAGCAATGGGTTGATAATGATAAGGTAGTAAGCCTGACTCGTCAATGGCACAGACGGTTGAAACACTCCCTTAAGACAAGTGTCCCGATCGCTTGCGCCAATTGTCGCTTTAATGCTGCCCGGGGACTTGCACTGGAAGTTCTACGTGGGCAGCCGGTCATGGAGGATAAATTCAGTAAACAGCTGGATCACATTTTCCTGCATCGCTTCCTGGGTCTGCCTATCTTTTGTCTGCTTATGTTTCTGCTTTTTCAGGGAGTTTACAGTGTAGGTGCTCCGCTGCAGGAACTCCTTGCTGCTGGATTTGACAAAGTCGGTAGCATGCTGGCCAGCCAGGCAATGATACTTTCTCTGCCTACCTTGCTGCAGAGTTTTCTTTTTGATGGCCTGTGGCAGGGCATGGCTGTAGTCACCTCATTTTTTCCGATCATTGCCCTGTTTTTTCTTTTCATGTCCCTGATTGAAGACAGTGGTTACATGGCCCGTGCCGCATTTCTTATGGATAGACTCATGCATCGCCTTGGTCTGGATGGCAAGGCCTTTATTTCCATTCTACTGGGCTATGGTTGTAATGTCCCTGCTGTGATGGGAACTCGTATTCTGAGCAGCAGCTACAGTCGTATGTTGACGATGCTCCTCATCCCTTTCACCCTCTGTACTGCTCGACTGCAGATCTTTGTCTTTTTAACGGCCATGTTCTTTTCTCCGGCAATTGCCCCATGGATTATTTTGTCACTCTATGTGTGCAGTTTCATGGCCGTTGTTCTTGTCGGTTTAGTTCTCAAATTATTTCGGATCGGTGGCAACCCGGAACCTTTCATTATGGAAATACCACCCTATAGGTTGCCGACACTACGAAGTATCAGTCTTCGAACCTGGTATGAACTTAAAGATTTTCTCTCCCGGGCAGCTACCCTTATCGTGGCCGGGGTGTTGATAGTTTGGCTGCTTATCCACATACCCTCAGATGTCCCTCCAGCCAGTGCAGCGACCTGGGCAGGACAACTGGGTCAATTGCTGGCACCGGTGTTTCAACCGCTGGGGATTGACTGGCAGGAAACCGTGGCTCTGATCTTTGGTTTTATTGCCAAGGAAATAGTTATTGGCGGTCTGGCTGTTATCTATGGTGGATCAGACCTGACGGGACAGATGAGTAGCCATATTACCCCGTTGCAGAGTATCAGCTTCATGCTCTTTTGCCTCCTTTACACTCCATGTGTGGCAACCATTGCAGCCATCTGGTCGGAATCACGATCCATAAGAATTACTCTGCTCAGTCTGGTTTCCGGTCTTGGTCTTGCCTGGATAACCAGCTTTGTCTTTTATCAAACTGGCCTGTTGCTGGGATTTTATTGACAGACATGAAGGAAGAAGCGTACCGAAATACATCAATGAAAAAATGGGTTATTGACTCAGTTGAAAAGTTACCAGTCCCGGTACGGGGTAGTGACGAGGTTGGCGTTATAATACTTCGGGTCGCCGGTCACTTCGTTACCTATCCAGTCTGGTATTGAAAATTTTTCACCCTCATAGCTCAGTTCGATTTCTGCAAAAATAAGCCCTTCATTTTCACCTGCAAATTCATCAACCTCCCAGGTAAATCCTGCAAAGGGAATTTTATATCTGGTCTTTTCTATTAAAGGTTTATGACATAGCTCCCGGAGCAGTTCTCTGGCGTCCTCCAGGGGAATTTCATATTCAAATTCGAGCCTGGTCTCTCCCCGGACAGCACCTTTGATGGTTATAAATCCCTTGTCATTGATGGTTCGCACCCGCACTGTCCGCCCTTTCTCTTTGTTGAGGTAACCCTGGCGGTACTGTTTGCCCCGGGCCAGTTCCCGCCACTCTTCGCTTGTAATAAGGAATTTTTTTTCGATTTCTTTGGCCATATTGACTCCTCTAAGGTAGAGAGTTATATCGTTTTTTGGCCAGCTCAATGGCTGAAAAGTTAAGTGTGGCATGGATGGTCAGTATGGGGAAAAGCAGGGCCATGGCAAATATATTCAGCAGGGGAACCATACTGACCAGAGCCGGCAGAACCCCTATCCGGAAGGCCGGGCTGGAGTGGGTTCGCAGCCAGTCTATCTTCTTCCCCAGTGACCAGCGGCGCCGCGAAGCCGGATAATCGATAAACATCAGGGCTGAGTAGTAGGTGTAGAGCAAAAAGACGGCAGCCTGCCCTATTCCGGGGATAAAGTTGACAAAAAGTGCGATGATGGTCACAAGGATACCAAAAACAGCAATTTTTATTCCTTCAAAAATATCGCGCAGGATGCCGAGTGGTGTGAGACTTGCGTCCGGGTCAAAATGTTCACCCGCGTACAGTTTCTCGGCCGCGGTACTGAGAAAGACATAGCCGGGGGTCGAGATGCTGTAGGCCAGAAGAAAGGCCAGGTAGAAGGAAACTATCCTGGAAACAAAGATAAATAACCAGCTGCTCACCAGCCAGCCTTTATGTTTTATCCACCCCCAGATAGTATCGGAAGCAGGTGCATCAAGGAAGAAGCTGCCGGTTAAATTGGTAATAAAGTCAACTGTGAGCAGGTAGCCGATCCAGGTGAGGGCGAAGGTGACTGCAAAGAGAATGAGAGACCATCCCATAAGACGCTTTCGCCGCATCATAAACGCCAGGGTGGAAGATAACGGCACCCACTGTGCGGCGGGGGATTGAGCTGTGTGATGTTGCTTTGGCATAGTAATTAGCGGCATGAATGAATCTGAACGGATATCCGATAAGAGATAAATGCGTAACAGAGTATAGATCTTTTTGCCAACCTGTAAAGGGAGAACGGTGACTTTTTACAGTGCTTACTATACAATGAAACCCATGAGTACGATAACCAAGAAGAAAAAGAAACCATTCTATATATGCCATAAATGCGACTATCAGAGCGTGAAGTGGCTCGGTCGCTGTCCTGAGTGCGGAGAGTGGGAGAGTCTGATCGAAGAAAAAATACCTCTTTCTTCGGGGGCTTCCCGTTCTTTTACTGAACCTGTACCCCTGCATTTAGCTCCGGATGGAGATGAAGAAAGGATCAGTACCGGCATTGAAGAGTTGGACAGAGTTTTAGGCGGCGGGATTGTTCCGGGATCGGTGGTTCTTATAGGCGGTGAGCCGGGGATCGGTAAATCTACACTTATCCTTCATCTTCTTGCTTCAGTAGCGGATGAAAAGAGAAAAGTTCTCTACGTTTCCGGGGAAGAATCCGCCCGACAGATCAAGATGAGGGCAAGGCGGTTAAACGCTATGCACCCCGAGGAATTTCTGGCCACGGAAAATGGGGTGGAACAGATTATCGCCATGACTATGGCTATGAAGCCGAGTCTTCTTGCGGTCGATTCCATTCAAACGCTGGTCTGTGCCGAAATTCCATCCTCTCCGGGTTCTGTGACCCAGGTGCGGGAATCTGCCTACAGGCTGTTGGAGCTTGCAAAAAGAGAGGATATTCCGATTGTACTGGTAGGGCATGTAACCAAGGATGGCTCCATTGCAGGCCCAAAGGTGCTTGAGCATATGGTGGACACGGTACTCTACTTTGAAGGGGATCGCAGCCATGCTTTTCGAATTTTACGCACAGTAAAAAATCGGTTCGGTTCCACTAACGAGATCGGTGTCTTCGAGATGAAAGAAGAGGGGCTGGTGGAGGTGAAGAACCCCTCAGAAATTTTTCTGGCGGAGCGGCCCCTGGATGAACCTGGATCTGTTGTATTGCCCAGTGTAGAGGGGACACGGCCCATTTTGGTAGAGGTTCAGGCTCTGGTCAGTCCCACTAATCTCGGTACTGCAAGAAGAACGGCCATTGGTGCTGACCCGCAACGACTTTCATTGCTCTGTGCCGTTTTGGAAAAAAAAGCTGGCCTTGATATGTATGGTAATGATATCTTTTTAAATATAGCTGGTGGAATACGTATTGATGAACCTGCCCTTGACCTTGGTGTAATATGCGCCCTGGCGTCCAGCCTGATGGAAAAACCGATACCTTCGGCCACGGTTGTCTGTGGCGAGGTTGGTCTGGCCGGTGAGGTTCGGGCCATTGGCCATGTTGATGTTCGGGTAAAAGAGGCAGAGAGGTTGGGGTTTACACGTTTTGTGCTGCCAAGAGGCAATAAGGAAAGAATGACATGGAACCCGCAAATTGAACTGATCGGTGTTTCGACACTGCAGGAGGTTCTGGAAGTGGTCTTCAAGTAAATTTTTTTAGAATGGAGAATAAATTATGTCTGATACCCATCATGATCACCATGAAGATAATGATGTGAATGTAAAAGTAGCCCTGTTTTTTGTCGCTGTGATAGTAGCTATTGTGTTTTTTGGTATTATCAACTGATGATGGAATCGTAAAAACTCAAAGTTCAATATAACGGAAGGGACTAATGGCAGGGAATAAATCGGAACGGGAAGTTGTTATCCTGATGACTGATATGGTTCGATATTCCTGGAAAACTTCGGCCATGAGTCCGGAGGAAATCAGAAAATTTCTAATCGATTATCACACCACCATACATACTCTTGTTGATCGGGAGGAAAATGGGCCTCTGGAGATAGACCCTTCCTCCGGAGATGGTTCCGTAATTATATTTGATAAGCGGTCAGGTGAGGACAGGGCCGCTATCTGCACCCGTGCACTGCAAGTTGCTGTGAGGGTGGCCCAGGCTGTAAGTGACGGGCATCTTCAGCCAACTCGCATGGGATTGCTTCTGGGTGACATAACCGAGGCCAGTTTGGGGAGCAGAGTGCTCAAATTTGGTGCCAGCTTTGCAGTTGCGAATCGGCTGGAAGAGCTTTGCGGCTATTTCGGCACTGATCTGCTGATGGATCGTGAGGTAGCCAGGTATCAGAAAGGGTTCAACAAATATCTTCTCACTATTGCCAAGGTTAGCCTGACCAGTATTCTCCATCCGATGAATCTCTTTACTCTCTGCAAGCCCGGTATTCAGAATTACCCGTCAGAGGTGGAAGAGGATCAGCTGCTTCGGTTTGTTGCAATGAAAAATGAAGCGATGGAATTTTTTACCGGTAACCTGCTGCTGGGAATTAAACCAGATTTCCCCAGGGTGCGGGAGATGTTGATCGAAGTGCAGAACTTTTTTCTTAAACTTACCGGAAGGGCCGATATTGGTACCGAGCGCATTTTAGAGTATATCCGGGAGACCCCCCTGCCGGCGCCTGATTTTGATCGACGGGGGATGAAGCTTATGGAAAAAAGTCGTGATTCTCTTGGAGAGCGCATATTTCATCTTTCCAAACAGCTTTTAAGAGCAATGAATCCGGATTTTTACCATGCTCTTGTTGTGGACACTGAATGGGAGAAATATTTCCGACTGCAGTGGTGCAGGAAAGGGGAGACCATAATCGAGATCGACAGTGTTCCGGATGGTGTCTATTACCTGGACAGCGGTGTTGCCGAAACAGTCAATGGCAAGGGAGAGGTGTTGTCCATGATGGAGACGGGAACAATCTTCGGTGAGCTGGCATATTTTGGCAGGGAGCAGAAGCGTACGGCAACCGTACGTGCCAAAACCGATATGGTGGTCAGAAAAATCTCTACGGAAGACTTTAAAAAGATGCCGGTAATAGTCGAAATCTTCAAGAGAATTGCCATTGCCAGAAAAGAAGAAATTAAAGAGAGAGAAAGATCTGTTAATTAGTGTTTGACAATAGGACTCCCCGCCTCCAAGCGAAACAACTCGGAGGAGAGGAGGAGTGGTTAATCACTATTTGGCAGTGAGAACAACATATCTGCTATGATCCGCTGCCCGCACTCGAAGCAGAATCCGTTTTGATTGAGATGACCTTTTAAGTACATCGAGAAGTTCCTGCAGGTTGTCGACTTTATTTCTGTTAACTTCTTCAATCAGGTACCCCGGCTTCAACCCCCCTTCAGCTGCCGGGCTGCCGGCCTTGACATCGCTGATTACAACACCACTGTTTTCAGCATACCCTAATCTTTCAGCTAGCTCCTTGGTCAAATCCTGAAGACTGAGACCAAAATCTTCCAGGGAGTTTTTGTCTTTGTTGCTGGAAAAACCCCTTTTGCCAAAGTCAGACGGCTGTTCACCGATGATGACTTTTATCTGCTGTTCTTTGCCATTGCGAATAATATGCAGAGTCGCCTTGGTATTGGGGATAATCAGAGCTATTTTATTGCGCAGTTCCGATACATCCTCCAGTACGGTATCATTCAGGCGAACAATCACATCACCCTGTTTAAGACCCGCCTTACTTGCCGGAGAATCCTCCTGCACTTCATTTATCAGAATTCCCCCCGTCTGTTTTAAACCAAAGGATTCAGCTAATTCTTTGGTTACATCCTGAATTGCTACACCCAGCCAGCCGCGGGTCACTTTACCCTGCTTCTGCAACTGGTCTTCAATAGATTTGGCCATATTTACAGGAATGGCAAAACCGATTCCCATATAGCCGCCGGTTTTTGAAAAGAGTGCTGTATTGATACCGACGACTTCACCGCGGACGTTGATCAGCGGTCCGCCGCTGTTGCCGGGATTGATTGCCGCATCGGTCTGGATAAAATTTTCATATTGGTTTATGCCAACGCTGGATCTTCCCTTGGCACTTACCACACCGACAGTGACGGTCTGGCTCAGGCCAAAGGGGTTGCCGATGGCAATAACCCATTCCCCCACCTCAAGTGCATCGGAATCACCGAGAACCACTACCGGCAGGTTCTTCGGGGCATCTATTTTCAGTAGAGCCACGTCCGACTGGGGATCAGCACCGATGAGTCTGGCATCAAATTCACGATCATCGGACAGACTTACCTTTATAACATCCGCATCTTCAATGACGTGATTGTTGGTCAGTATATAGCCGTCTTTACTGATGATGAACCCTGAACCCTGGCCGCGCTGTTTGCGCTCACGTTGCTGGGGTTGCTGAGGCTGCTGGTGGCGGTAGTATGGACCGAAAAACTGTTCGAAAAAGGGATGCTTAAAGATCTCGTCATATTCCTGGCCGCGGTGCTGGCCTCCGCTGGTAGTCTTTTCAACCCTTATGTGGACAACTGCCGGTTTTGCTTTTTTTACTACATTGACAAATGCCTTTGATGACTTGTCCAGGATGCTGTTGTCTACACTGGATTTTGCCTGTGCAATATTTACCCATCCGGCTATCGCCAGAGAGAGCAGCATAAAAGTGAAAATGCTATAGAGAGGCAGTTTTACTGCTTGAACTTTCATAAAATTCTCCTTTGATGGTGTCGTAAAAAATCTTCATCTGTTTAATAAAATGATGAGGCAAATCAATAGCTATTCCTCATGCATGTTTATCATCCGTCTTTCAGGAGAACTGTAAAGCTGAAAAAAACATCGTCAAGAAAGATTACTGAAATGTAATCTTGAAAACTCTAAATATCAGATGGCTAAGTAAAAAAATTCATATACGAGGCGTGTAAATTTTCTATCATTACGGCGTACTAGGGCACGGTGTAATGATAGAAAATTTGCAACAACGAAGCAGATGGAGAGTTTTTACGACGCCATCAACTTCTGATCATATCCGCAATTTGAAAAGCAACCTCCAGGCTCTGCTCCGCATTCAGCCGGGGGTCACAGGTTGTGAGGTAGTTGTTGGCAAGTTCTTCATCGTTAATATTGCGGGCACCACCTGTACATTCAGTGACATTATTACCTGTCATTTCAAAATGTACTCCGCCAGGGATGGTGCCTTCCGACCAGTGGCTTTCGAAAAAGCAGGTAATCTCGGAAAGGATATCGTTAAAGCTCCTGGTTTTGAGTCCCGAGGTTGCAGTATATGTATTGGCATGCATCGGATCACAACTCCAGACGATGTTAAACCCTTCATGTTTCATTTCCCGGAGCAATGGGGGTAGAACTTTTTCTACCTTTTTCACTCCCAGTCGACAGATGAGGGTAATGCGACCTGCTTCATTTTCCGGGTTCAGAACCTCAATCAATCCTTTAATATCATCGAGTTCGTATGTAGGGCCGATTTTGATGCCAATCGGATTATGAACCCCTCGAAGAAATTCAACATGTGCTCCATCAACCTGGCGTGTTCGTTCGCCGATCCAGAGCATATGCGCTGAACAGTCGTACCAGTCACCGGTAATGGTGTCTTTTCTGGTTAGAGCTTCTTCATACTGGAGGAGGAGCGCTTCATGGGAGGTAAAAAGCTGGGTTTGGTTAATTTGGGGTGTATCCGGGGGAATACCGATTGTTCCCATAAAGCGGATAGCCTGATCAATCTGTTTTGCTATCCGGTCATAGGATCGACCCATTGGAGAATGCTCAACAAACTCCTGATTCCAGGCCTGAACCCTTTGAAGGGAACCGAAACCTCCCCGGGTAAAGGCACGCAACAGGTTCAGGGTTGAGGCAGCCATGTTGTATCCCTTCAGCATGAATTTGGGATTTGGGATACGGCATTTTTCTGCAAATTCTGCTTCATTGACCATGTCCCCACGGTAGGAGGGCAGGGTGACACCATCTCGCGTTTCCGTATCGGAGGATCGGGGCTTGGCAAATTGGCCGGCAATTCTACCCACCTTGACCACCGGTTTTCCACCGGCATAGGTGAGCACGACCGCCATCTGCAGCAGGATTTTAAGGGTTTCCCTGATATTTGGAGCGGTGACGCTGGAAAAATTTTCCGAGCAGTCCCCACCCTGAAGCAAAAAGGCATCACCTTTTACAGCCTTTGCAAGCACCTCTTTGAGTGAGCGAATTTCCCCGGCAAAAACAAGGGGCGGCAACAGTGAGAGGTTGGCGAGTACATTGTCAACACCATCCTGGTCAGGCCAGTTTGGCTGTTGAAGTGCTGTGAAATTCTTCCAACTTGATTTTGTCCAGTTGTTCTGATTGGTAGTCATACAGTTATCCTTAAAAAATAGGAAAAAATCTATAAAGCACTAAAAGCAGCACCGTTCCAGATCAAAAGCATTAAGAATACGTAATTCCAGTTCCCTTTGGAGCTCTTCAACAGGTGGAAGAAATTCCAGTTGATCAATTAATTCTCCAGCACTGCTGCAATCGGGAATGGACTTTAACCCATATCCCAGGATCTTGCCAGTTCTTGTATCTAAAAGTTCAGCATCTTCACCATTTGTAACCACCGCCAGAGGAATGCGATAGGCCGGGTTAAGGAGTCTGGCAGCTGCTATTGCAGACCGCTCACGGCTGACCAGAGATCCTGGGCCGTAGCGGATAATCATAAATTGTTTCTCTGCATTGGATACGGTTAACTCTATGGTTGAGGTGACAAAGCAACGGTTGAAAAGGCTTTCAATTTTGTTTCTAGGCTGCAGGCTTTCCCGGCTATAGCCCTTTTCCTCTACCATTAACCTGCTGAGCGATTGACGTATTCGTTCATCGTCGGTATCGGTCAACTCTTCTTCAGTGAGGTAATCTTTCAGGGTGCCGTAGATGAGGTGGTGGGGTTTGGGTATGCGCATACTGTTTTCCTGATTAAAGAGGATAAGTGGATACGAGTTTTTGCGCAATTCAAAGGAAATGCAGTAATAAATGATAAGGTCAAAGGTGAATATTTCAAGTCACCCTCAAATGTGAAGGAAACCGAACAAAAAGGTTGTGATATCGACGACTTTTTTATTTCAAATTAGGCATGAAACACAGCCGATTCTGTGGAGTAAAATAAAATATTAGTTTAACTGCACGGAATTAATATCTTTTACCTGTATAAGGCAACAATAATTATTCTCGCAATTTGCGAATAAAATGATTACTATTGTTAACTTTGATGGAATCATAAAAAACCAAATACTTCTCTCTCCCGTCATTCCCACGTAGGTGGGAATGACGGTGCAGGGAACTTTTTACGAGGCCATCAACCTTGGGAAGCTATCTAACTCCATAAATTTAACCTGCAATCTATCTTATGAACCCTGAATTTATTATCCCCATACTGTTTGTAACTATTATTTTTTCTGCCTGGGCTATCGGCACGTACAATAAGTTTATCAAATACAATAACAGGATCGAAGAGGCTTTGAACCGCATTGATGTTGCTCTGAAACGCCGTGCCAACCTGATTCCCAACCTTGTCCGTGTGGTCAAGGGTTACAGCGCCCATGAGGGTAAGATTTATGGGGATAAAACTAATCAGTTAGGCATGTTATCTCAGCCTGAGCGGCTGGAACAGGAGAGACAGATTTCTAAAAATCTTCGCGGGCTTCTGGCTGTTGCCGAGGCCTATCCCGATTTGAAGGCCAGTACTAACTTTCTTGACCTGCAAAACAATCTTGATGAAATTGAGCAGGATGTTCAGCAGGCTCGAAACTATCACAATGACTATATTGCCAGATTCAACACCGCTGTTGAATCCTTTCCTGCCTCTTTTATCGCCCGAAAGTTTCATTTTGAAAAGCAGGAGTATCTGGCATTGGAACTGGCTACCGAACGGGGGGTGCCGGATATTTCATTTTCCTCGGGACAGGAAAATGAAGACAAATAAGTGTGATCAAGCTTTTTACGAATCCATTCGACAATACAGGTTTTTATAACACCATCACGTGAAAATAAAGCAGGAGAAATTTCAATGACGATTAAAACGGAATTTACCAATGAAGAGTGGACACAATTGCTCCAGGCCCCCGGGGCTGCAGGTATTTTAGTTATGATGTCCGACCCAAGCTTTGTAGTTGGCAGCATGAAGGAGGCATTTGCCGTATCCAGCAGTATCCTTGATAAAGATAAGGGCAATAACAGCGAACTCCTGACAGCTCTGCTTGCTGACTTTAAAGAAAAAGAAATGGCCAAACAGGCTCGGCTCAAGTTTGACAAAAAAGATCTTAACACGATTAAACAGACAGCATCCGATGCTCTGAAACAGGCCGCCCGAATTCTTGACAGTAAGGCTACAGCAGAGGAAACTGCAGAAATAAAAGGCTGGTTGTCTGATTTGAGTGTGAAGACTGCAAATGCAGCAAAAGAAGGTGGGTTTCTCGGTTTCGGTGGAACAAAGGTCAGCGAAAATGAGAAAGTAGCTTTACAGGAAATTGCTGATAAGTTGGGAGTTGCAGGCTGATTGTTCATCGCCCCTGGTCTGTCCTTAGTTCCCGGCTGGTTTCGATGATATATTTTTGAAAAACCGCAGCAGGAGGCAAACTGTACCATTTCAGAATAAAAAAGGGCCTGCTATCATCTGATAGCAAACCCTTTTTCGGAGGCTAAAAAGCCTCGAATGTAACGTGCATTACTCTATTCACTTTGAAGCAGATTGCCAGCCCAAAACTGATATAATTTCAGAGGAGCCTGTGAGACCAGCTTGCTCGCAAGCTTTTTGCCCCAGCTATTTCTCATACCAGTATCTGGCTTTTTCGAAATCCTCTTTGACTCCCTGTAAAATTTACTTGTTCAATTTTTCTAGCTGTTCTCTCTGCTCTTCCTCCAGCAGGACGACATCCGGGCTCCAATCGAGCCATTCTTTTTCCGGTTTATCATAGAGGGAAAAATGTTGTCCGGCCTGTGCCTGCTTGCCAACCTGCTCATTATCCGGAGTAGCCAGAGCGATACCGCCCTTCATAATAGCCTCCAGGGATTCAGTGGAGACGGTGATCCCGGAAAAAATCCCCCCTTCTATCTTTGCTCCGCTTACATTCCAGAATCGTGTATTCTCTCTGATGATAGCAATGTATGGGGAGGCGATGGATACAAAAACATAGACTCTTTTGAAAGAGGGAGAAAGCTGGGAGCCGGTTACCTGGCCAACCTTCACCTGTCTGTAATAGACAGGTGAGCCGACGCCGAGGGAACCGAGATGGGAGGTGTCAAGGATGATACCCAGACCGGTTTTGTTGGCAATTGCGGTATGTGGGGGAGAGTTGAGTGCCATAAAGGTTCGTTTCGGGTCACCTTCTCCGGGGAGGAAGGTAAGAAAGGAGCCGAATATGATGGTATCCAGATTTTTTACCCTGGAAAGATTCAGCTCCGCCTGTTCCACCCAGATCCTGGTTTGCGCCCTGAAAAGCGAAGCGACACTTTTTTCAACCCTGACTTTGGCCGTTACGATCTGCAAATTTTTACCGAATGATATTTTGGTAACTCGGCCGGCGACGATTCCTTTATATTTGACAGGAGCGCCTTCTTTCAGCCCATGGGTTTCCTCAAAATGGACTGTCAGTTCGACCTCGTCAGCATGGAGAGCCTCATCCAGGCTGTCGTAGAGCGGATAAGGGTTATCAGGGGGATTTGATGCGCCCTCAGCGACATTGACACAACCGATGCCACCGGAAAAAATAGACTGGAGAGAGCCGGTCTGCACTTTAATGCCGGAAAGTCCTCCTGAAACCCTAATTCCACTGGTGTTATAAAAACGGGTTTTCTTGGTTATCAGTTTTTTAAATTCGTTATGGACAAAACATTCAATGAGAACTTCCCGTCGATCGTTCGTGAGCTGAAAGTCAACAATATGTCCGATTGCAATGTTTTTATGGAGGATAGGGGCACCAATGGATAAGGACTGGGCATTTTGTGAGAGGATAAGGAACCGCTTGCCCGGTGACTGCAACTCCGGCACAGATTCAACCGCCTTTTTATAACTGGTATAGAGGTGATATTCTTTTTCACCCAGGGGAGCAGAATTTTTCTTTTTATTCAGTTTATCGGGAGTGGTAAAACTGACCCCGCCATACAGCATTCGGGCAAGAGGTCCTGTGGATAGTTCGATTCCTGAAAAATTGGCCTCCATTTCGATGCCGTGGTGTATCCAGAACACGCTTTTTTGACTGACAAGGTGGAGATACTGTTGGTATATAAAAACAGTTGTTCGTATCGTTTTGCCTGACTTATCAAGATCCACATCAATTACTTCTCCAACACTGATATTTTTGAAATAGACAGGGGAGTTGAGTGACAGGGAAATTTCTTCATCAGAGGTCAGGGTGATAGATTTACCCGGACGAAGAGGCTTTTGTGGAGGCGGTTCAGGGAGAATCTCAAAAGAGTCCTGAAAATTGCCTGTGGTTGTTCCCAGCTGAAAGGTAATATAAGGACCAGAGATCAGCAGCCCTAGATTTTCAATGCCGGTGGGGCTTATTTCCGGCTTGACAAGCCAGAACTTGGTTTTTTCCCGCAGGATGAGGTCGGCCCTGGGATCGAGAAGAATATGGGCTGTCACACTTCGCTGCTCATCATTATTAAATTGGATCTCTTTTACGTATCCAGCCTCAAGCCCACGGTACATCACCTTGGTGCTTCCTTCCACAATACCCTCTCCGGAGGCAAGCTTGAGGGTCATGGGAATACCGTAGTTGGCGGATTCGTAGTCAGGGTATAGTTTGAAGACATGCCCGTTTTGCGCCTCCGGCTTTTCTTTCACCTTATCCGGGGTGTACAGCAGGATGCCACCCCGGATAAGTGAGGCCAGGGATTCAAGCTGGATTTTCATATTGGGAAGCTTACCGCTGATCTGTAAACCACTCACATTGCAGAAGCGGCTCTCCGTCCGTATCAGATGGCTGTATTCGGGTTTGATGAAGAGGTCGATCAGGATATTTTTATCTTCCTCAAGCCGGTAGTTTTCAACATTTCCGATTTCTATATTTCTATAATAAATGTTGGTGCCGGTCTGGATGGAACCAAGTTTCTCCGCTCTGAGCCCGATGTGCAGTCCCGGAGTATCCATGGATATCGGTGGGCTTGATGAAAGTCCGCTGAATTTACGGCTTGGAACTGTTGAGGAGCCGACCTGGACACCTATGTAACTTCCGGAGAGAATTGTATCTAGTCCCTGGACACTGCCTGCTGACAGCTTGGGACGAACAACCCAGAAAAGTGTGTCCTTTACAAGAAATTGAACTATTGACGGTTCCATTTTGACTGTCGCTTCAACTCTCTTATTCTTGAGATCAGGTTGTAATGTTTTGACGAGCCCTACAGGGATTCCTTTGGCCATCACCCGGGTTTTTCCGGGGGCGAGACCTGTCGCGTCCTGAAAGTAGATCGTTATATCGACGCCGCGGTTCTGATAGCTTGAATAGAGAATCCAGCCGCAGATAGAGAGGGCAAGGATTGGCAGGATCCAGATTATTGAAATACCGCGTTTTTTTTGTATTACCGGTTGTTCAGTCATGGGCTGTTTTCGTGTAATGAGTGTATTTATCCCACATTATTCGCGGGTCGAAGGTAATTGCCGCGCACATGGTGGCGGCGACAACAAAGCAGAAATAGGTTGCCGCAGGTGCAGCATGGATGGAGGAGAAAAACCCGAAATCTACAAGAACTGTTAACAGGGCTATAACAAAAATATCGAGCATCGACCATCTGCCGATAAAGGAGATAAAGCGGAACATTGCTGTTTTCTGTCTCAGATACCTGGTGGACTTGGGATGTGTTGACAGAAGGAGAATGGTAAGTCCAACTATTTTAAACAGGGGAACCAGGATGCTTGCAGTGAAGATGATCAAGCCGATAGCATAGGAACCGGTATGGAAAAAATAGATTATGCCGTCCAGAATCGTTGATCGATCGGGTACTCCGAGGAAATCTACCTGCATTATAGGCATGATGTTGGCGGGAATAAAGAAAACGATAGACGTCATCACCAGGGCCCAGGTTCGGGATACACTCTGGGGTTTGCGACTATGCAGGCCATCGCCGCACCGGGGACAGGTGGTAGCGGAGGATAAAGAGAGTTTATGGCAGGTGTGGCAAAGTTGAATCCCTCTCTCTGCCGCCGTTACAAAAGGCTCTTCGTCCGCACCAGGAAATTTCATCTGCGGCTGATGCTTCCCTTTCCCCCCTCTTTCGATAGTCTCCCAGAAGAAATCTTTGTCTATTACGGTTGTAATGGCCAGGCTGACAAGTACAAGCAGGGAGAAGCAGAGCATCCCGACATGGTAATGGATTTCAGAATGACCCATCATTTTTATTATGGTAATCATTATACCCAGAAGATAGACTTCGACCATTGCCCATTCTTCGAGTTTGAGATAGGTTCGGAAGAGTCGGGCCAGATAAAGAGGATATCGTTTGAACCGCAGATTCAGGCTGAGAGTGAAAATGAGAGAGAGAAGTACCAAGGGAAGGATAAGGGCTGAGAACAGCACCATGAAAGCGACAAAATAGTAATCATTTGTGTAAAAAATGACTATTGATTCGATTATATTGGCACTCTCCTTGAACCCGAAACTCTCAAGGGTCATCAGGGGAAGTAATACTGCGGGGAAATAGAGAAACAGCCCTGTTATGCTGAGAGCAAGGGTTTTGGCTATGGAATGGGTAGATCTTCGGCTTATGGTCGTGCCGCAGCGCGGGCAGACAACTGAGTGACCTGGGGGGGCTTCCACGGCGGGCAGGAGCAGGTCGCATCCTTCACATGCCGTAAAGTTATCAAGATTGTTTTTCTGAGACTTCAAGAGAATACCATTGTTGTCTGAATACTGAATTTGGAGTACCTGAATGACTACAATATAGTTATCATGTTGGAGATAGTAACGTGATACTGCCCGATGGTTAAGTAAAATGTTATATTCCAACAGAGATTCCGGAAAATAGCTATAGTAAAAACTATGACAAGTTCAAAGAAAGAGTGGCTGAAGGTGCAAATCAAAACCGAACCTGTACTTATCGAACCGATCAGTGATTTCCTCATTGGTATTATTGGGGCAGGAGTGGAAACCGGAGCAAGGGGTGAGGATTCCTACGGGATTGTGACCGGCTACGTAGCGCAATCTGATCTGGATCAGGAGGCAATAGATATCCTTCTGGACAAACTGTTCTCTTTCCTGCAAGAATTGGCACTACTTTTTAATGTGGCCGAACCGGTTCTCACTTCGACTATGATTTTAGACGAAGACTGGGGGAGGAGCTGGAAAGAACATTTTAAACCTTTTCCTATAGTACCGGGTCTAATAATTTCCCCTACCTGGGAAGAGTATCAAAAAGCTCCCGGGGAAATGTTGCTGGAGATGGATCCCGGCATGGCCTTTGGAACGGGTCACCATGCCACCACGAGTCTCTCCCTGGCCTTGCTGAAGGGAGTGCTGGCAACTGATACAATAAAACGAAAAATTCTTGATGTCGGCACCGGTACCGGTATCCTTGGCATGGCTGCTGTTCTGTTTGGATCGGGCGAGGTTCTGGGTATAGACAATGATCCGGATGCGGTTAAGGCCGCAGAAGAAAATGTGGTGCGCAATGGGTTGCAGAAAAGTATGCAGGTAAGCCTTGCCCCACTGTCGGCTCTGGCAGGGGAGTACCAGGTAGTGGTTGCAAATATTGTCCATGATATACTACTGGATATTTCTACAGACCTTACACGTCTTACAGCCAATAATGGCGTATTGATTCTTTCGGGTATTCTTGTTGGAGAGCAGGTTGAAAGCGTTGTCTCGCGATTTGTTGAGAGCGGGTTTGTTTTGAAAAAAGAAAAGGTACGGGGAGAATGGGTGGCATTGATGTTTACAAAGGGAGCATGAGGCGTGGAGAACGCTTATTTATCTCTTTTGAAGGTGTTCATGGGTGTGAGCTGGTAATCGGTGTCAAAGATTATGCCCACACCATCATCTTCCTGTCGAACGACAACACCTGTGGTGGTGACCCATATTTTTCCACCGCTGATCCGACGGAGAGAATCCAGCGAGAGAATAAATTTCAGTTTTTTCAGATCTTCATAGTTTACATGGAAGTTAATTTGAATCTGTGAAGCCATGGGGAAGGGGTGCAGGGTTTTCAAGAAGGCACCACTTGAACTGATGTTTGCGGCAACAGTGTTTATTGTCAGGGCATCTTTTGCTGTACGCCTGTACACTACTTTAGCCTCCAGATTGAGGAAGAAACGTTTCCTGTCTCTTTGTTCGGTGTTCATGGAATTTCCCTTTTCGTAAAAATCTCCCTGATTCGTTATTCCCGCGTGAGCTGGAATCCAGGGAAGGTGGTAAAACTTTTGTGAAATATACAAGACAATAAGTACGGTAACCAGCGAGAGATGTCAAATTGAATTAAGGTAAGTACCTGGCAGCAGAGGATTTAAGATGAACCGATTTTTATTTGATCCGTCCACAGTTGATGGTGATATGGTACCTCTATCAGAAGAAGAATCCCGTCATATCTCAAGGGTTTTGCGAATGCGGCCGGGTACGGAGATAGAGCTGTTTGACGGATGTGGAGCTGTTTTCCAGGCGGTGATTATGGCGACTGGCCACAGGGTTATGGCCCGGCTGGGACAATGCATCAGTAAAGAGCATATACAGGTAAAGCCTGTCTGGGTGGCGCAGGGCTTGCTTAAGGGGAAAAAAATGGACATGGTGGTGCAAAAGTGTACGGAACTTGGTGCTGTCCGCTTCAGTTCCTTTGTCAGCAGCCGATGCCAGGGTAAATTGGACAAAGAACAGAATCGTAAGAGACAGGAGAGGTGGCAGCGTATAACAATTGCCGCCTGTAAACAGTGTATGCGCAGATCTCCCCTGGTCCTTGATGAAATCGTATCTTTTTCCGATCTGCTTGAGTTGTGCCAAGAGGGTTCAAATCCATTGCGCCTGCTTTTCTGGGAGGAAGAGAAGATTGCCCGGCTGGCAGACCTGCCGTCATTTGATCAATTTGATTCGGTCGCCCTTATCCTGGGACCTGAGGGTGGCCTGACTGTGGAAGAGGTGGAGATGGCAAGGTCAAAAGGCTGGCGTACCGTGACTCTTGGTGAACGTATATTAAGGGCGGAAACAGCGAATCTTTCCGCAGTTTCAATAGTACAGTATCTGGCCGGAAACATATGATGGCCTATTCCAAATCCTCGATTTTGCAGCAGTCATCCAGGGTGGTGACGCTTGACAGGGCAATTGAAAATTCCCACCGGATTATTGATGTGCGTTCGCGGAAAGAGTTTTCAGGGGGGTCAGTCCCTGAAGCCGTCAACATCCCTCTTTTTGACAATGATGAGCGGGGAGTGATTGGTACCCTGTATCGTCACGGGGGGCATCAGGAAGCGGTGGATAAGGGCTTTGAGTTTGTTGAAAAGAACTTTTCCGGACTGGTAGAATCCTTTCTGCCTTATAAATCGACTCCTCTCACTGTTTTTTGTGCCAGGGGTGGGATGCGCTCCCGTTCAGTTGTAAATCTTCTTGAGCAGTTTGGTTATGACGCCCATCAGCTTGAAGGCGGGTATAAAAAATACAGGCATGATGTTCTCGAATGTCTGGACGGGTTTTACCCCGGCCTCATCGTGATCCATGGTCTCACCGGTACCGGCAAGACTCGTATCCTGCAGGAACTTGATAATGTCATTGACCTGGAAGATCTTGCCCAACACCGTAGCTCCCTTTTCGGTGCCATCGACAGGACTCCGAGAAATCAGCGAGAGTTTGAAAGCCACCTTTTTCAAACTATTCAATCTCTGGGAGAGGAGCCCTATTTTATTGAAGGAGAAAGCCGTAAGATTGGCAGAGTCTTTATACCCAAGCCATTGGCTTTAGCGATGAAAGAGGGAATTTATGTCAGGGTGGATTGTTCCATGGAATCTCGGATTAAAAGGATAATCGAGGATTACCCTGTGGCGGATAAGAACACTCTTTTAGAGCTTGAACGGATCTTGAATTCCCTGCGCTGGAAGATGGGGCATAGGGAGATTGACAGACTTTGCGGTTTACTCAAAGAGGGAAATCTGGAAGAGCTTGTGCGGACTCTGCTCCTCGATTATTACGATAAACGTTATAACAACTGTATGAGCGGTTATCACTACGCCCTTGAACTTTCCTCCGAGGATATTAGCGCGGCCGCGGTTCAACTGACCGATTTTCGGATCTCTACTGTCAGCTCATTGCGGAAATAATTTTCATCACCATGTCGACACAGTCTAAATCAGATAAATTAAAAAAAATATGGATTCTTGGAGCCGGGAAATTCGGTCTACTGGCCCTGGAACGTATAATCCGTCATCTTCCTGATGTTGAAATAACCCTGGTGGATAATAGAACGGATCTTGCTGCTGCAGGAGCGACCGTCGTCTGTGAGGAGGGGATAAGTTGGCTTGCAGACAATATGCAGAGAGAAGAGACAGCAGATATAATCATCCCGTGTCTTCCGGTTCATATGGTGGCGGAATGGATGAAATTAAAGAGCAGTGCAAATTATGAAGCCTCAGCTGTTCCATTGCCAATTCATCTTGTTGCAAAACTCCCTAATCCGATTAAAAATGGTGGCAGTCAACTCTATCTCAGCCATGCAGAGTTTCTCTGCCCTGACAATTGCGGGGAGCCGGGATTTTTTTGCACCTCTACCGGTAAGGAAAGAGCAGAGGACATGTTCCACCTCCTTGCAAATATAGATGAGTTACCTTATATCCCCTTTGTTGTGCGCAGTTACCAGCTTTTACCCGGGGTAGGGGGGATATATCCAGAAGATATGTGGAATCTTTTGGATCGTCTGCACAACTGTCTGAATAAGCCACTTCTCATAGCGACGGCATGTCGCTGTCATGGGGTTTTGGATGGGCTGCAGTTTCGCAGGAAGGGGTTATAAATTTGACAATCAGCGGGTTATTCTTACCGATGAAAACTATTGACTCCCAACTTGCTGTTTTGTACTGTTCATTGTTGTCTGTCCCTCACATTCGCTTGTCACAATAGCGATTACTTATGACTGCTTTGAAAAGGCAATTTTTCAAGGCAGCCTCATCGTTTGTAAGGAGGATTTTATGAAATTAAGAGCATTGATACTCTGTTTTTTGTTTGTGCCGTCAGTTGCCTTTGCAGCTTCGGACGATCTGATTGCTGCTGCTAAAAAAGAAGGTAATGTGGTTGTCTACTCCATCACCTCCAGGATTGCAAACGCTGCCAAAAGTTTTGAAGAAAAATACGGGATTACAGTAAGCGCCTATAATTTAAAAGATTTTGAGCTTATAGAGAAGGTCTCGCAGGAAGGGAAAAACAATATTTACGGGGCTGATTTTATCATTGCCCAGGATTCGGGTCGTGTTTTCGGAGAAATCATAAAACCCGGTTATGGGTATAGTTATGTCCCTGAAGCCATGAAGGATATTATTCCGAAAAAATACCAGGAGCCGCTCTACTTCAGCTTTATTACCAAGGTGTTTACATATAATTCAGAAACATTCGTCTTTCCACCCGTAAACAATGTGTGGGAATTGACTGAAAAAAAATGGGCAAAGAAATTCTGGTTTAAGGATCCACTTAAAGAAGGGGTCAATGCAAATTTTCTGACAATGGTGACATCTAAAGGAATATCTGACCTGTTGGCAGTAGCGTATGAGAGCCATTTCGGCAAGAAGATAGTCCTGACAACCCCTAATGCCGGTTACGAGTGGATTAAGAGCATTATCAATAACCAACTGGTGATGTTTACCAGTGATACTAAAATGGCCGGCGCCCTTGGTGAAAAAGGGAAAAATATTGGAGCAGTTTCCCTGGGAACCTATTCCAAGCTAAGGGCCAGAAAGAAAAAAAATCTGGCATTGATGCCAATCATGGGTATGGAGCCTTTTGCCGGATTCTTTTACCCCAGCTTTCTGCTGATTCGCGATAATGCGAAAAATCCCAATGCAGCAAAACTGTTTATCGAATACCTGCTGACAACAGAAGGATTTAAGCCGTGGTCGGGTTCCCTGGGCACCTACAGCTCCAACCCGAATATTAAACCGTATCCCGGAGATAATTCTCTGGATATCTGGTCCCGGATACTTGTTCTTGAATCTCCTGAGTTTATTTTTGAGAACCGCGGGGAAGTTGAAGAATTCTGGAATAGTTTAGTCTATTGATAATATCATAAATAGTCCCCGCTTCGTCATTCCTGCCAGCGCGGGAATGACGAGATGGTGAAGAATTTTAGATGGTTAAGTAGATAATGACTTTCAGACATGGCTATAAAAGCTTTTTTCGTAAGCCGGAAAATGTCATACTTGTTTGTCTGATAACGATCCTGATATACCTTATTCTGGTACCACTTTTTTCAATCGTCAATGACACGTTCAGGGTTCACTCGTCCGAGTTGATGCGGATTAAGGGAACTGCCGCAGGAGATTTCACCACCTACCACTGGAAATCGATTTTTGCCGGCAAATACAGCAAAAATATTTTCTACCAGCCACTTTTCAACACACTCTGGATATCTATAACCACCTGCTTCATTGCTATCTGCATGGGAGGAGGATTTGCCTGGCTGGTCACCCGAACCGATATTCGATACAAAAAGCTCATCTCCAGCCTGTTCATTCTGCCGTATATTATGCCATCCTGGACCTTGGCCATGGCCTGGCTTAACTTTTTCAAAAATGAGCGAGTGGGTGCACCGGGATTGTTCACAGCTTTCACCGGAATCCAGATAGCCGATTGGTTTGCCTATGGTTTTTTCCCCATTACCATTGTTCTGGGGCTTCATTATGCACCGTTTGCCTATATTCTTATTGGCGGTATTTTGAGAAATATGGATGCCAACCTGGAGGAAGCTGCCCAGATATTGAAAACCGGAAGATGGCGGATCATTCGCAAAATTACTATTCCTATCGTATTGCCGGCAATGCTTTCCACGGTGCTGCTGGTTTTTTCAAGTGCCATGAGTGCCTTTGCAGTCCCTGCATTTCTGGGCACGCCGGTGCGGTTCCAGGTTCTGACCACACAGCTCTTCAGAACTCTGAACGGGACAAGTCCGGGCTATGGGTATCTCATTGCCCTGGTGATGATTGTTATCGGGGCTATCATCCTGCTCACCAATCAGATGCTGATCGGCAAACGAAAATCGTTTGCAACCGTAACCGGTAAAAGTTCTAATATATCACTGGTAAACCTGAAAAAATTTCGCACGATTCTATCAATTGTCGTTTTAATCTGGTTGCTGTTGATCACAATTGTGCCACTGATCACATTTGCTATTCAATCATTTCAGATATCATCCGGAAGTTTTAAGGCTGAAAATTTCACCACACTGTTCTGGCTGGGAGAAGGTCGGCCTGACGTTTTGAGTGGAGAACCGGGAATACTCCGAAATAAATATATCTATATCGGATTGTGGAACAGTGTTCGATTATCTGTACTGATTTCTCTTTTGGCTGGAACCGCGGGGTTGCTGGTGGGCTATAGTGTGGTAAAAAAACGTGGCTCTCTCTGGGCAAACACCTTGGATCGACTGTCATTTTTCCCCTACCTGCTTCCCAGCATGGCATTCGGTGCCATCTATCTATCCATGTTTGCAGTAAGAAGAGGCTTCATCCCATCCCTTTACGGCAGTTTTGCCATACTTGTGTTGATCGGTTCCGTAAAATATTTGCCCTTTGCCTCCCGCGCCGGCATTAATGCGATCTTTCAACTTGGCAAAGAGATTGAAGAGGCTGCGGTGATTTTCGGCGTCAGCTGGTGGAAACGAATGGTGAAGATAATCATACCCATCCAGAGGGCCAGCGTGTTGTCAGGTTTCCTGCTCCCCTTTATTTCAAGTATGCGGGAACTGTCACTCTTTATTCTGCTGGTTACTCCTTCCACCAAGGTTCTGACCACCATGCTGTTTCAGTACAATGAAAAGGGTTGGGACCAATATGCAAACGCCATTATACTATTTATCGTGCTCGTTGTTGTTTTACTGAACGCCATAGTCAACAAAGTTACGGGCGCATCTATCGACAAGGGAATAGGAGATTGACCGGTGCCTGAAATCAAGATTAAAAATGTCACAAAAAAATTTGGCAAATTTGTGGCTGTAGAAAATTTGAACATAACAATTGCAGATAAATGGTTCGTCACCTTATTAGGGCCGTCCGGCTGTGGTAAAACAACCACACTCAGAATGATTTCCGGTCTTGAAAGCCCCACCGAGGGCGAAATATATATCGACGATATACTGGTGTTTTCTTCTGAAAAGGGAGTTGATCTGCCGCCGGCAAAAAGGGATGTTGGATTTTTGTTTCAGAACTATGCTTTATGGCCCCATATGACGGTGGATCAAAATATTTCATTTGGCCTTGAAAATTTAAAGTGGAGCAAGTCAGATATTACCAACCGGGTTCATGAACTGACCGAGCTGCTGAAGATTGATGAATTTCTGGATCGTTATCCGGCAGAGTTGTCAGGCGGGCAGCAGCAGCGTGTTGCCATTGCCAGAACATTGGCACCCCGGCCCAAGGTATTCTTTATGGATGAACCGCTTTCCAATCTGGACGCAAAACTCAGAATGGAAATGAGAACAGAACTGAAGCGGCTCCATCGTGAAACAAATTCCACCTTTGTTTATGTAACACATGATCAGCTGGAGGCTATGACACTTTCCAGCCGAATATGTCTGATGAAAGAAGGTCGGGTGCAGCAGTATGCTGCACCGCTGGAAGTCTATAACGTGCCGTCCAATAAGTTTAGTGCTGAGTTTGTCGGCAATCCGACAATGAATTTTGTTGAAGTTGAATGTCAGCAGGCGGGGTCGGGGAATATCCAGCTGGCTGCGGATGATCTTCTGTTCACTTTTACGCCGGTTTCCCATCCTCCATCCCTGAAAACGGGTCAAAAACTTGTTCTGGGTTTGAGACCCGAATGCATTCGGCTTTCAGAAGAAGGAACAGTTCAGGGATCCATTTATTCCGCACTGCCCTCCGGTATGGAAACCACCGTTATAGTGAAAATAAAAACCACCCTGTTTACATCGGTTGTCTTTGGGGGACAGGACTTTCCTGTGGATGGTGAAATTGGAATTCAACTGGATCACGATAATTACATTCTTTTTGACAAAGGCAGTGGAGAAAATATTGCTGCAGGGTCCTTAACTGTTTCGATAAGAGAAGCCGGAACATGATTCCAATTCTCAAGGTAGTGCCATGACTGATCGTTTAAATGCGAGGGCGATTTTATTCCGCCTTTTTCTCCCATTTGCCCTGGGATACTTTGTCTCTTACCTGTTCAGAACGGTTAACGCCATCATTGCCCCGGATCTGGTAGCGGAGCTTAACCTGACTGCTGCTGATCTCGGCTTGCTGACATCCGCATATTTTTTTACTTTTGCGGCATCTCAACTGCCCCTTGGAATTCTGCTCGATCGTTTCGGATCCCGAAAAGTCGAGGGAATTTTGCTGCTTTTTGCGGCGGTTGGTGCACTTCTTTTCTCCATGGCGGAATCGTTAACCGGTCTGATTGTCGGCCGGGCATTGATCGGCCTCGGTGTTTCCGCCTGTCTGATGGCTGCTTTTAAGGCCTTCTCCAGTTGGCTGCCGAGTGAACGGCTTCCTCTGGCCAATGGTGTACAGATGGTTTCCGGTGGGTTGGGAGCCTTGACGGCGACTACCCCGGTACAGGCTGCCCTGCAGATTACCGACTGGCGCGGTGTCTTTATGGGATTGGCAGGGATCGCTTTGCTGGCCGCTGTTGTGGTCTTTTTTGTTGTTCCAGAGCAGAAGCAAAATCAGGAGAACGAATCATTCAGGGAACAGCTGCAGGGACTGCGCAGCGTCTTGATCAGTCGCAAATTCTGGCATATTGCTCCCTGGGCCTTTATATCACAGGCCACTTACCTGTCGATTCATGGACTCTGGTCAGGGCCCTGGCTGCGTGATGTGGCCGGGATGGGTCGGACTGATATTGCTCAGATGCTCTTGTGGGTTGCTGTGGCGATGATGGCAGGTTATTTTACCTTCGGCAGTCTGGCAGGGAGGCTGGCAGGTCAGGGCGTTCGGCCTTCGATGGTTGCTTCAGTCGGCATGAGTTCTTTTATTGTTGTTCAGCTTCTGCTGGTCTTTTTTCCGGGATATGCAACGTTTCTCTGGCTCGGCTTCGGTTTTTTTGGGACCGCCGGTATACTCCCCTATGCGATTCTTTCACAATCATTTCCCAAACATTTGACCGGGCGCTGTAATACGGCCCTGAACCTTATGGTTTTTGTTGTGGCTTTTTCCGCTCAATGGCTGATTGGAGTAATCATCGGCATGTGGCCGACAACTGCTGCCGGTACGTATTCCCCAACCGGCTATCAAGCGGCATTTCTTATATTGATTGCCTGTCAGCTTCTGGCGGCGGGCTGGTATTTTTTTTCCTCTCCGCCAAGTTTGGATCAGCGTCTGGGAGAGACGCAACCGACTCCCAGATAAATTTATTCCACAGTAGCTGATAATGTTGTAAAAATATCTTTATGACTCTCTTTTCTTTTGCATTCATATTCGTCGGCAGCATCTGTTTTTCCCTTGGCTTATTCCATCTGCTTATATTTTTTCGCAGGAGAGACTTGAAGGTTGATCTCGTCTTTTCCTGTATGGCCTTTGCCATTGCTTTCTCTTCGTATCTTGAAATTTATAGTTTCAAAACCGGTTCGTTGCCGGAGTATGTTTTCTTACTCAAAGGAACACTTGCTGTTCAGTGTGTTCTCTGGATCTGTTTTGCCTGGTTTGTCTATTATTATACGCGATCCAAGAGGCTCTGGCCCCCTGTTGTTATAACAATTCTCTATAGCCTGGTTCAGGTGATCAATATTTTTTCACCTGGACGTGTCCTGTTTAGTGAGATTGTGGAGTTGGAATCCTTTGCAATGGGGTCGGGGGATATTTTGTTTTTTGCCAATGGTCCGGCAAATCCATTCCGAATTCTCGGAGACGCTGCCTGGATCATACTTCTCATATATACTGCCATAGCCTGTATTGGTTTTGGTAAAAGGGGAAATCCAAGGAAAGCCGCTATTTTTGGTATAACGATTTTTCTTTGTCTCGGCCTTGGATACCTGCACGGAACTTTGATTGATCTCGGTATTGCTGATCCCCCTTACCTTGGCAGTTTTCTTTTTCTGCCACTTTCTCTGGT
>MAXH01000239.1 GCA_001750925.1 Desulfobulbaceae bacterium S3730MH12 | reverse complement strand
GGTATAACAGGGGATTACCTTCAGAATAGCCTCCGCATTCCAGAGTATATTTTTATGGGAGAGCATCACTCCTTTGGGTGGGCCAGTGGTTCCTGAGGTATAGACGATTGTTGCCAGGCTGTCTGAATCACTTATATGAACACTTATCTCACCACTATCACCAGGCAGCCACTTACTTATCGAAGCGCTTGCAATGCCTACAGCATTGGCAGGGGGTTTTGCTTCCAGGCAAAGGATCTTTTCGAGATCTGGGAAGGAGGCTGCATGGGGAACAAGCTGCAACCATTGCTCAGTCGTCCCTATCAGCAGCAGTTTGCTTCCCGAATCCTTCAGGAGGTAGGCAACATTTTCAGGACTGTCCCAGGTGTACAAAGGAACCACTACTAAACCAAGGGCAAGAGCGGCCTGCTCGAAACAGATCCATTCTATGGAATTGGCAAGCAAGATCGCCACTCGGTCACCCGGTGCAAGTGACTCTGTTTGCAACCCCCTCTGCCATTGTGCAACATGTTTACCGATTTCCAGCCAGCAATAACTGACCCATCTCTTTTTTTTCCTGTCATATTGCTGGTAGGCGGGAAGATCCGGCGTCCGTTCTATTCGGCATTGAAGGAGACCGTGGAGAGTTCCAGCCTCGGCAGCTGAAATACTATTCAAATTTTTGATAGGAACTGAATCATCTTTCATCACTTTTCCCTCCTCGGCGTGCTGGATCGTTTAATCTCCATCTGCGAGAACGAGGTAAAGACCGTGGCCAGGTCAGGCTCACCGCAGTGGTGCAATATTTCAGAACGTACCGCATCGCGCAGTTTGACGGCAGCGTTCCAGTCGCTGCCCTTGGGTTCGACTGGTTTGGAAATGATAACACCAATTCTGCCTTTCCGGAGAAACCAGGAGCCACCCCGGAGTTTGTTTCTGGTGCCGCGAATCGTCAGCGGCAGCACAGGTATTCCAGCATGGGCCGCCGTGACAAAAGCACCCATCTGAAAAGGAAGCAGGCCCGTCATGCGCTGTAACGTGCCTTCAGCAAAGAATAATGGTCGTTTGCCTGACGATGCAAGTTGGCCTATTTTACGTGCATCTTCCAATCCTTTTTCAACATCAAATCGCTCAATAAAAAAAACATCCAGCCGAGAAAGCATCACCCGAGCGAAAAATTGTCCGGCCAGCTCAGCCTTGGCCACAAAGTTACAACTAATGGGCAGGGCAGCAGAAAGAACAAGACTGTCCAGATAGCTAGCATGATTGGATACCAGGATCATCGGTTGATCATCGACTATATTCTCCAGACCATGGATATTCATTCTTGTACCTGACAACAAGGTGAGCAGCTTAAGTGCCCTGCGAACCATTTTCCACCGCAACTTGACACCAGGCAGAAGGGCAACCAGCAACCAGAGTGGCATTCCAATGAGGCCAAACAGCAGCCAGCAGTATGATGCGTAGAGATAAGAGCTTATCCTCCTTAAAAGCCTCCGGCTCTGCGGCAGGATTCCAGCAAGAGATAGACGAACAAGCTGCAACCACAGAGCGCGTTTAGCCTTACCGACCTCCCCTTTTTCATAGAGTTCCCGACTTGCAGCCCTTCTTATCTTGCCGCTTGAAGTTTTCAACACGGTGCCTGGTGGAGCGATAAGTACCTCGTCCGGCGGCATGCCCAACAGGTCGACTGCCCTATTGATGATCTGCTGGTGCAGCTTTTCCTTAATTTCCGTATCCTTTTCCCTTGACTCCGCCAGCACAATCAGTCGTTCAGTACCGGAATTCTGGTCCTGACTGGCAAATACTGCAATGCAGCCCTTGCGGATGCCCGGGATATTACCCACTGCCTCTTCCAATTCATGGGGATATACATTCCTGCCGCCACGGATGATAATGTCTTTGATTCGGCTGGTGATAAAGATATCACCCTCGGCAATGTAGGCAAGGTCACCGGAACCCAACCATTCTCCACGAAAAAGGCTGCGATTCTTTTCCGGATTTCGAAAGTAACCGCTGGTAACCGAGGGTCCCTTGAATTGTAACTCACCCTGGTGTCGGTCAGGAAGCTCTCGGCCACTTTCATCAACGATCCTGATCTGGTGGCCGATCAATGGACGACCGCAGGCAACGAATCTCAACGCAGTAATGTCGTCTTCTGTTGCCACCACTGCCTGGCCCGATTCGATGAGAGGACCACGCTTGACCCGGTCGATGAAAGGCCCCCGTCCAAGTGGCGGAAAGGCAAGGCCAACGGCCGACTCGGCAAGGCCATAGACCGGGGAGGTGGCTTCAGGGCGAAATCCGTAAGGAACAAAACGTTTTTCAAAGTTGATGATCGTCTCAGGGCTGACCGGCTCTGCACCGTTGAAGGCCAGGCGCCAGGAACTGAGGTCAAGTCCCTTAAGTACTTCGTCGTCGAGTCGTCGGTAGCAGAATTCATAGCCGAAATTGGGAGAAGCCGATATGGTACCGTGATAGTTGTGTATTGCCCAAAGCCAGCGCTCCGGTCGGGCGAGAAAGGAGAGCGGTTGCATGATGACCAGGCGAAAGCCATAATAAAGGCTGCCCAGCCAGGCCCCGATCAGCCCCATATCATGATAGAGTGGCAGCCAACTGACAAAGACATCAGCTGCTGTGGCATCGATTGCCTTGCCCATGGCCCGGATGTTGGCCAACAAGTTGGCATGGGTGAGGACCACACCCTTGGGGTCACCGGTGGAACCGGAGGTATACTGGATAAAAGCCACATCGTTAGCGTGAACTAGTATGGGTGTGAACACCCCTGCTTGCCCGAAAAATGCATCCACCGTGTCAACCAGCTCAAGGGTTTCCACCTGGGCCTTCAGCAATCTGGCAATGGCTTTGACCTCTGGCATGGTAATCAGTATCTTTGCCCTGGCGTTGCGTAAAATTCCCCGGTGCCTCTTGAGGTGTTCTTCTATCTGGGTAGGCCGTGCCGGGGGATAGAGAGGCACCGGAATACCGCCGACAAGCAGAACTGCGAAAAAACTGAAGAAATAGTCCTGCCCGGTTGGCAGCATGATGGCAACAGTATCGCCCGGTTCAATGTTATGACACTGTAGTCCGGCAGCCAACTTCAAAGCACCTTCTTTCAGATCCTGATAGGTGAGCTGTGTGATATCTTCATTGTGACGTTCAAGAATGATATGAATCCGATTCGGGTGGGACTGAACATGACTTTCAAGCACTGCCAGAAGCGTATCTGCCCCATAGGGCTCCAAATCAGTGTCATCTGAGGCCTCAGGTGGGACGATTTGCATAACCTGGGCAGCAGGTTGTCCCTTACCCGACATACCAATATGCCGCAACAAATCTCTCGGGCTCTCTGCTGTTGCCAGCACATGTTCGGACAGGGTTAGGTCAAAACTCTGCTCAAGACGAGCAAGAAGCTCCACCCTGGCCAGGCTGTCAAGACCTAGATCGCGTTCCAGAGAGCTATCCAGAGAAATAGGTTGTGAGATGCGGATGCCCGGATGCAGCTCATCTATAAGTTGCCTGATGAGTTGCAGCAAATCTTGTTCATGCCCGGCAGATTGTACGATCTGGGAGTTAGACTCAGTATGCATAGACCTCCTGATTTCATGGGTGATTAGAGGAGTGGAACATGCAGGATATTTTCTTAAACTATGTATAGTTTAAAAACAGATCAGGATTGAAGGTGGCTGGACTGTTTATGCTTGAATATGTTTTTCAATGATTCAATTACCTTGCTTGCCTCCCTCTTTGTCAGCTTGTCGACCTCTGTCTTTTTATAATATTTATTCAGAAAATTTTTAAAATGTTGCAGATCCCAACCGAGATCGTCAACCAGTTTTTTGATGAACAACTTCTGTCGAAAGGTGAGGCCATATTTGTTGATGCGGTAGTGTTTGCTTGCGGTAAAAGACCGCATGAGTCGCCTGAACCCTTTCTCGTCCAGATCTTTTGCTGAACGTACACCTGTTTCCCGCTCCAGAATATCCCGGTACTCATCATCGGACAGGCCCAATTCCTGCTTGACAATATGAATGACCGCAAGTTTTTTATGGTCTACTGTCATTGGTGATGCTCTTTTTGAGTCATTGTGAATTAACCCCTCTCTGCTGCCATACGGGAAGATTTATTTCATACCGATTTTCCCCATTATCCAATAATCGTTGCTCCCCATCCAATAGCCTGTTTCCCCGCCTTTGTAGCAGGTAGCCTTCCTTCCACAGTCTGGACCAGTTACTCGGTACTGACGGCAGTTTTCACATTGTAGTAGCACCCAGGACCCGTCGCCTTCAATACGGCCATGGTCAACAACTCCTGATCAACGTCGCCTTCTGCTGAGAAAAGATTTTGAATCCGTCCGGTTTTTATACCTTCTGCCTGCATGATACTTGGTGTCAGCACTGCCCCCATAGAAGAGACCATGCATCCATTCGGTCCCACATTCAGCAGCAAATCCACATCATGTCGTAACTCGATAAGCGCTTCTCCGAGATAAGGTGCAAATTCACCGAGTGGACGCTGTGTAGGCAGCAGTTCTTTCGACGCCTCCATCATGTCCGAATTCGCCAGTGGCATCCGCACTCCTGCAGCTTTATAAAGAGGCACGATAAGAAGGCGTCGCAGAACAAACCGTAGTAGACTCACCCTGCTGCGCACACTCTTTATGTTTCGAAGTTTTTTAGCATTGGATTCTATGCTGTCTGGGTCACACAACCGATGCTGAGCGGCGCGCAGGGTATCTTCTGATGACAAATTTTGTATATCCACCTCATCAAGCATATATTCCATATAATTGATCAGGGGTGTCACTCCCACTTCGAAGCGTCGAAAACCGAGGGTCGACAAGAGAACCCGGAAAATATCCTCAGCTTGTGAAACCCGCATATACACTTCACCGGAAATCCAGATTTTAAGTGGATCGCCGGGCATCTGCCGATCAATTTTCCACTTGCGGGCAAACTTTCTGATTGGACGGATAAACTCCCTGCCATGCATGCGGTAGATGAAATACTTCATCCCTGCGGATATCCAAGGGATCTTTCCGGACAGTTTGATCATTTTTCTACCGCCGGGGCCAGGGCCGCTGAATGATTCCAGGAGTGCAAAAATCTCCTTTTTCAGCTTCCTGAAATCCTCGATAAACCGTTGGTACTCCGTATAGTCCATGCAGATGGCACCCCCTTTGAAAAACATTCCATGCAGTACGCCCTGAAGAATCATCCCCTGGTAAGAGCGTATGAGAACCCACTCACCAAATCCGGGGTCATAACCTGTATCCTCACTACCAATCAGGAACTTGAAGACTGCTCCACCAGGCAGGGCATTACAGGCGGCTTCATCAGTACCGCCTGACTCGTTTTCAGTTGCAGAGCGTGCATAGAGAAGTTTATGAACTCCGGGGTACTGACCCTGACGACAGGGTCCTGATCCCTGGTTATCAAAGTACAGCACTCTTTTCTTACCGGCAACCAGAGGGTCTCCTGCTTCCTTGCGCCGGACAAAATCATCAGTTACCCGCAGGAGATCGGCATACACCGCCGCAAGTGGAGCACAGACTGCATCACCTGTTACCTTGCGGCCTTCCCTGACCAATTCATTCAGGTCATATTCATCATCATCGTAATTGTCGATACAGGTGTATCCAGCCCCACGTATAACAGCTGTCAGCGTCCTGTTGTCCGACATGGTGGGGAAATAGATGACATCTGTTTCCCAGTTAAGAGGGTCGTTGCTCTGCAGTTTGTCGAGTGTGCGAATTTCAAAGGGACCTTCACCTCCGATCTGCAGTTTCCCATGCAGGCCATTCTCAAGCTGTTTGAAGTAAGTGTTCACCCTGTTTTCCAGATGAGCAAGCTCCTTGATAACAGCATCCGACTGGATGAGCAGGAACGGCCGCTGCTTCATGATCTCTTCGATATAGTGAGAAGTTACACTATCCGGCCCGCAGCTGAATGTTGAAATCTGCACTACCGGCAAAAGTCTTCCATCCGGATCCGTCTCTATCCGCTGAAAGATATTCCGGAGACGGGCGTGGTGCAGCCTCTCGTGCAGGGTACGATGGGCAACAGCATTGAGCAGACTGACGATAAAGTGGGAGTTCTTCCAGTATATATGCCGAAAATCATTATCCAGATCCATATCGAGAACATAGGATGGGATCGCCGTCATCCGCTTGTCACGCAACAACCGCTGGATGTGGCTGTCGTATATTCCGGGATTGAGAATGTACTCACGCCCGAGGACAAGTGCTACAGGACGTCCTTCCTGCAAAGCTTCCTCAGCTAGATCGGCAGCCAGGTCGGCTGTCTGTTGACGTAATTGCCGTCTATCCTCAATGGCTCCCTGAATACTCTTTTCCAGGACTGAGGGTAATGGCATCTCGCCATAAAAGCGAAAGACCGGCTCCAGACAAATGCTTAGCTGGTCACAAATCAGGCCGGCACCCAACTCTTCAAGAGTCAACTGAAAAAGGTGGATTCTCGCTTCAGGGTGGGTAATCTCTGCAAGATTCTTGGCAACTGCGTAACCTCCCTGGTTGATGGTACAGGTGAGGCCACGACTCTTTCCCCCGGTTGGTAGAAGATCGATCTGTGGTGCCAGAATCATCCCGTGAGGTTCGCCGGCCAGTCTGCGAAGCTGACCTACAGCACCAATTTGTGGACCACAGCTGTCGATATTGAAATCGGCCTGGGCGTCCATCAGGTCGCCGGCATGAACATTGTCCACGTGGACAGGAATTTCCAACCGCTCGAATATTCGAGAAAGGAAGTGAGCCCATTCGGAAACGGCAAAACTGCGGGGAATTATCAACCTCCTCGGATTATCCGATTTCGGGTGATGCTGATCGATGTAATCCCAGATCTCCTTATAGGCATCCCTGGACTGCCTGATCTTTTTCTTACCGTTCTTGCTCTTTTGACCCAGGAGTTCATTGATCGCCGTGCACCCTCCCAGGGAGAAGGAAACCTTTGAGCCGTTATGCCCACGGCAACTTAGTGAACAGCGGTTACAGCGAGCATCATCATCACCGCAGGCGGCTCCTTTACAGATAATGATGCGCTTTTCAAATATAGTGTCTATGAAATCGGTTAGAGAGATAATCTCAGAGCCGGGAAGTGAAGCCTGCATCAGGGTACGTATAAAACCGATACAGGCACGGTGTCCCGGTTGCGGAGGAACCAGGGCGAAAATCGGTCCGCCAAGGTATGAGTGGAGCCGGTGCGTCACTGCCAGCGGCAGAGGCTCCGAAAGCATAGTTTGACCATGAAGCAGAACCACTGTATTGGAAGGCAGTTCCAGTTGACTCCAAAGTGAGCGAGCCATATTTTCCACAATGGCCCAGTTTGCCGACGCCAGAATCTGTCCTCTCGGCACACCCTGAGCCTGCAGTTTGCTCGCATTCTCCATCAAAAAAACGGCACAGGTAGCATTGATGGCAAAAGACCGGGGGGCGGTAAAAGCCTCATCACAAGCCTTCGCCACATTCTCTATGTTGAACATGGCGCTCAGGGTATCCATCAGGCTGCCGGTGCCGGCAGAGCACTTCAGATTCATCGCATTGTCGAAAAGCTCCGCCTGTTCCAGGGCTATGGTGGAAATTTTCGTATCCTCCCCACCGATGTCGATCAGAATACAGAAATCTTCGTTAACGTCGTTAAAGCCCCGCTCCTTGAGCCGACGGATATGCTGTCGAGCATGACCGATGGAACCCCGGGCATGGGCGTAATTCTCCACCAGTACCGACGTACGTTCCTTGAGAGCGGGATAGATGTGCATCAGCGCCTGCTCCACCTGATAACGGGCTGAGCCAGTGATACCGATGCTGGCTATTTCAAGCTGCGACAGCCCTGTCTCCAGCAGATCTATAAACACCAGTTTGATAGTCTCAATGGTATCGCCGGAGTTGCTGTAGGCTGACTGAAATGTGATCTCACCGGTCTCTCTGTCCGCCACCACGACCTTAGCCATAGTGGAACCGACATCAAACCCAATAATTACCGGTCTGTTTGACATAATTTCGATTGCATCGGGATGAACAGGCTCATCCGGTAGGCGAAGATAATGCCCACTCGCCTCATAGGTCGATTTAAGCTCGGCAAAGGATGGAAATTCCTCAGGTTCGCTCTGGGGTATCAGACGCTCGTCAGGCTGGATCAGGTTTTCTGCGCCGACAAGTTCGACCAGGCTATACATGGATTTGAGGACATGGGTATTCTCCATATCGAAATCAATCTCCTGCACGCTGATTTCCCGCAGGAGATCTTCAGCACAGTTCCTGGCATACTGCCAACGGAATATACGTCCGGTCAGATAGACTTTCCGGAACCCCTTCGGGAGTTTTTTACACGCCTTCAGCACCTCAGATTTCAGGGTGGTGGCCAGCGCGACATCCAGTGGAATACCCTGATTTTTATCTGAAATGGTGGCAGATGAGGCAAAAACTCCGCAGCGGTCCGCACGGATGGGGACCTTCTCACGCCGCTCCCGCCCTTCTACACCAAGATAAGATGAGAGTAACTCATCAACCTCCTCACGTGTTATCGCCAGTTTCTGCAGTACCCGATCAAGGTTTATTCCGCTCCCGGCACCACAACGGGGATTGACCAGCAGGAGATCATCCTTCAATTTGCCTGCACGGTCGATACCTATCAACAGATAGCCGGAGGCCGAGAGATCTATCATCGCGAGAGAGTCGACTGCGGCATTCTCCGGGAGATTGATCAGATCCCTCGCAGCCAGCCAAAACATGGCCGGCGAAAGTATCACCTTGCCGCAACCCAGCTTCTCTTTGACGGTACCAGCCAACTTACCGGTTATAAAGATCCGGGCATCATCACCCGAGCCAAAGAACTCTCCTATATGAAATCGGGAATTTACTTCTTCCAGATCGGTATTGCTTGGGACAACTTCATCGTAGAGCACAAACCCATCAGCCCCATGCGCACGAAGCCTGAGGTTGCAAATACCGGCATCGATGAACAGACTGCAGGCTTCCGGCTTCTGGTCCTCAATCGAAAACCTACCTGTTCTGTTCTCCACGAATGCATCCATCAAAATCTTCTGATTCATTGCAGTCTGTTTTTGGAAATCAAGCGATATAGAAGTCTGTGCTTATCTCCGAGAGATAAAAATTTCTAAGACAACGAAGAACTAGGGCAAAAAGGCCATTTATTGACAGATATTAACTATCCTAAGGCTTAGCTGCGTTCTCTTGAGGCACCTGTCGCTCAACCTTCTCTTTTCAGTTTTCTTTTCACCTTAGATTGTTAAAACACCATTACCGATCTGCCGTATCTGTCCAGTAGCACTTCCATTTCAAGGAATAGATCCCAAACTGATAAGTTCATGAGATTCCCCCTGTCTACTTGTGGTTTTTAAACATTTTGTTCATCTTCATACTTATGGTGCACTGATCGTGTTTCAAGTTGTAGATATCACCTCCTTTCTTTGCCGGTTGTTCAGGTTTTTAAGGATTCGTCACACCAGAAATATCAATATGAACCCACAAAAAAAGCCGGGCCACCTTTTCCAAGGCAACCCGGCTATCAAAAATGACCCGTAGCTTTCCGTCCCTATCGTGCGACAGGTTTGGCTTTTTCTTTTATTATTCGTCTACATTAATTATATGTTAAAAGATTGCTTCCAGTCAAGGCAACAGCGTGGCACTGACTAAAAGTAAATGGCAGCTTCGTTAAAGCCATTATAATGCAATGCTTTAACGAAGAAGAACTTCAAGGAATAGTAAAAATATGCTATGGCAAGATCAAATGTTGGTGGCAAACGAAAACTTGAGGTTATTCTTGAATCTTAAGATGTAAGAAGCAAGTCATCAGATTTGATCTCCTTCTTGTGCAATCAACACCTGAGTCATTCAACTTTTATTATCCGACATATATTAAACAATTGTCCCCTTGCTTTTTCCTGTATTTAACCCCCGCAGATCTGCTAAAATAGAGATAGATAAAGAACAATAAGCCTAGGAGGTGTCTTATGACTCTTCAAACCCCGGAGAAATCTCTTGTACACAGGCTGAACGTAGCGATTTTCCTTCTGATTTGGCTGGTGATCCTAGGCGGACGATCTGCTTTCTCTCAAGATATCAGCTCTGGAAGTGCAGTAGTTGTTGAAATCAAAGGCGCCATAGGCCCGGCGGTTGCTGATTATTTCGACCAAGCTCTTGAAAAGTCACAAGAATCAAATGCCACCATATTCATCCTGCAAATAGACACTCCCGGTGGCTTTGACCATTCCATGCGCGATATCATTAAAAACATTCTCACTTCTTCCGTCCCGGTAGTTTCGTATGTCGCCCCCGGTGGATCGCGGGCAGCAAGCGCTGGCACCTATATTCTCTACGCCAGCCATGTTGCCGCCATGGCGCCAACCACCAACCTGGGTGCCGCAACTCCGATAAAGGTTGGCGGATTACCTGGTATGCCTGAAAAAGAACCGAAATTCCCTGGCGAAAAAGAGAGGGAAGAAAAGGATGATGTTTCCAAGGATACGCTCGAACGTAAGATGGTCAATGATGCTGCGGCGTATATCATGGCCTTGGCAACAAGGCATGGCCGCAACGCTGAATGGGCGGAAAAAGCCGTGCGTGAGGCAGTGAGCCTGACCGCTGAAAAGGCTCTTGAAATGGGAGTTATCGATTTGGTGACACCAAGCCTGGAAGACCTGTTGCAGGAAGTGGATGGCAGAGTAGTGGTCATGGAAGGAGGAAACAAGGTTACCCTCTCCACCAGAGATTTAAAAATTGTACGGCTTCCTCCCGACTGGCGGACAAAGATTCTGGCCGTTGTCACTGATCCTAATGTTGCCTATATGCTGATGCTTCTTGGCATCTATGGCCTTATATACGAACTGGCTAACCCTGGTTTTGTCTTGCCTGGCGTGGTGGGGGGCATCTGCCTGCTCCTGGCTCTGTATGCCTTTCAGATTTTATCGATCAATTATGCCGGGATCGCCCTGATCTTCCTTGGCATTGCCTTCATGGCGGCAGAAGCCTTTGCGCCAAGTTTCGGTGCCTTGGGGGTTGGCGGTATTGTTTCTTTTGTGGTTGGCTCTATCATCCTGATGGATGAAGAAAGCATGCGCATTTCTATCTACCTGATCGGCGGTACAGCTCTTGCCTCAGCAGCTTTCATCCTGTGGGTGATGAGCAGGCTATTTACTATCAGCAGAAAAAAAGTACGAACCGGTGCAGAGGTAATGGTCGGAAGTATCGGCGAAGCCATGGCCGACTTTACCGATGAGGGCCGGATATGGGTGCTCGGTGAATCCTGGCGGGCACTCTCCCCGACACCGGTGAAGAAGGGCCAAAAGGTCCAGGTGATATCTCAGAACGGATTACTATTGCAGGTAAACATATTAGAGGAGGACATGACATGATTCCTATTAACTTAATTCCCTATGCTTTCTTTTTTATACTGATAATCGGCTTTCTCGCTCTTACTCTGAAAATTGTACCGGAGTATCAACGGCTGGTAGTTTTTTTCCTAGGTCGCTTTCAGGCTGTCAAGAAACCTGGATTGCGGATCGTTGTTCCCGGCATCCAGCAGTCGGTACGCGTTGATTTGCGGGTGATCACTATGGATGTACCCAGCCAGGATGTTATTTCCAGGGACAATGTCACGGTTAAGGTTAATGCGGTCCTCTATTTTCGTGTAGTTGACCCGGAAAAAGCCATCATCCAGGTTGAAGACTATTACAACGCCACCAGCCAACTGGCCCAGACCACACTACGTTCCATTCTTGGCCAGCATGAACTGGACGAGATGCTGATAGAGCGTGACAAAATGAATGCAGACCTACAGGAAATAATTGATAAGCAGTCCGATGCCTGGGGGATCAAGGTGACCAATGTTGAGATCAAACATGTTGATCTTAATGAGAACATGGTGCGGGCCATTGCCAAACAGGCCGAGGCTGAGCGTGAACGGAGGGCAAAAGTTATTCATGCCGAGGGTGAACTGCAGGCCTCGGAAAAACTGCTGGCTGCAGCCAATGTCATTTGCAAGAACCCACAGGCGCTGCAGCTTCGTTACCTGCAGACCCTTAACGATATATCAAATGAAAATTCCACCACTGTTGTTTTCCCCCTGCCAATAGACATGATACAAGCTATGATGGGGAAAAAAGAATGATTTTGAAATCATTTGCTCTTATTGTCCAATGTGTACCGACAAATCGATCAATGGCTTTATAAACTTTCTAATGGTTGCGGCATGCGGATATCCTCAGGCATGACGGTCAAGGAAGCAATGTGAAACCTATGTATGGAAATAATCCAACTAAATTGATGGTAATAGTAGTAACGCAACGCTTTTTGAAGTGGGAAAATATGCTGGTTTAGATGGAGATGTGCAGTGGCAAGATCAACCACCGGCAAGCAAGCGACCACTTAACCTTGTTCCTGAGCATTTCCGAAAATTGATTGTCAGGAAAAAACTGCTATCTGCTCCAGATAACGTGGATAGATTTTTCACTCTTACCATAGGTGAATGAGAGGTCGCCCTGATAAGCACGGGAGACTGCCTTGCCGATACGGCGGGCAATGTGGATGCCGGTAGTCGTTATCAGAGTCTGACCATCTTCCTCGGTTATGGTCATGATTCTTTCCAAGGGATGCTCATCTTTTTCCTGCTTTTCTTCGTTCCGAATGAGATTAAGCATTTCTTCATGATGCTTGTTGAAAAAGGTTCCCTTCAGCTCCAAATAGCCGGCCGGATAATTTTCGGTAATACGTCGACAGGCGGGACAAACCACCTTATTGGTTTTAAGGGATGGTTCATGCCAGGTCCAACGGCCCTCAATGTACACGGCATTGCATTCCTTACATGCTGTGGGCTCCGGCCACTTTTTATCCTCTCTGTATGTATCATGTTGTTTTTCTTCTACTAACCTGTCTCGTCGTCTGTATTGACTCTTGTCCATAAAGCATCCTCCTACGCGGGAATGAAGAAACTTGGGAGTTTTTTATGACGCCATTAATTATACCCTTGAACAAATTTACCGTACATACCTCAATTATCGGCTTGATTTTTCTAATACTGTTTGTGTAGATCATATTCATAGTCAAACTTTTGAAAAAGATCATGGCTTTCATCTTTTACGACTAATACAGGAATAGGAGAATATCTTACAACTTTTTCTGCTACACTACCCATTACAACATGCATCAATCCGGTCCTCCCATGTGACCCCATTACGATAACATCATTTTTTTTGGATTTAGCACAACGCATGATCTCAGTAAATGGATCACCGTATTCGACTACCAAGTCAGCTTCTATCTCATTTTCACCCAAGGATTTCCAAGACTCTTCAAGTTGATTCTTTGCTCCTTTTTTGATCGTAAGGTTGGGTCCTTTGTCCTTAGAGAAAGCCTGCGAACCAGTGCCCTTTAGATAGGATACGACATAAAGAACTGTAAGTTCTGCACGATGCTTTTTTGCAATTTTTATTGCATAATTCAAAGCGTTAATAGATGCTTCAGAACAATCAATTGGTGCCAGAATCTTTGAAATAAGGTTCATTTTCTAACCTCCTTTATTTTAAAATTAGGTACTGTGTGGATGGTTATTTGTCGCGGAAATCTCTAAAAGAATGCCAGACACCATACGAATATGTATTGTCCTTGCTATTATCTTTTTCACTTTCACAGTATCGGCTCCCTCTGTTCCAAGACAACTTCAGTGTAAAAATTATTCATGCCATGAATGACAAAAATAAATGGACATTCAGTAAGAGGCTGGTAGAAAAACAAAAAAGCCGAACCACCTCTTCTCAAGGCAGCTCGGCTATCTGTTGAGACCCGTAGCTTTCCGTCCTTATCTTATGATAAGTTTGGCTTTATCTCGCTTTAAACTGAATGTTATTATAGTTTAATTATATGTGAATAGTGGGGAGGTCGTCAAGGCAACAGCGTGACACTGATTAAAAGTAAATGGCAGCTCCGTTAAAGTCATTGCTGTGCAGTTTTGAGGAAGAATTATTTTGAGAAAAGTGAGGATATGATTTGGTAAGGTAAAAAGATGGCAAACAGACACAAATTTAACCTTTTTCC
>MAXH01000238.1 GCA_001750925.1 Desulfobulbaceae bacterium S3730MH12 | reverse complement strand
GATATGGATGACAGTGGGCGGCGTGAGCAGGTTGAGGAGATCTGCAATCGCAACAGTATCACTCCCGAAAACGTCGATCCAGTGATTGATGAGATGATGAAACGGTTTATTTAACCCGAATAAATAGGAACTCTAGAATGCTTGGATAAGTGGTATAGAAGTATATTGAGCGATATAATTTTAAATGACCTTCCTAGAGTATCTGGAGGGGGTAGGAGTTAGTCCTCCTGCTGTTCGGGTAGACTGCAGGCATTGAGAAAATCCTTTATCCCTTCTACATCCTTGAGTCGTCCGTAAACAGTTATTACATCACCCACATGCAGTTTAGTATGTCCTTTTGGGATGACAATCTGGCCGCCTCGTTTGATTGAGACCATATTGACTGTGTCAGGCAGGGAAAGATCTTTTATCAGGGCGGAACTGCAGGCATCCTCTTCCTTCAGTACAAACTCGACAAACCCGTTTTCCTTGGGCTGACGCAGATCCACCTGGTGCTCAACTATCTGACCTCTCTGCTTCCGGACAACACCGACATCATAGGCCCTGAGGATGTCGCTCCTGCTGATAAGGCCGCATATACGACCCGAACCGTCACGGGAAATAACGGGCAGTCTGGCCAGATCACGGGGTGACATTTTCTGGATTGCCACCCAGATAGGTTCGTCCGGGAAAACGGTAATGGGATCTTCTACGGCAAAATCTGCGACTTTAAGTCCCCTGGAGCTGAAGTCTTCAGCAGATTGTACTCTTTGCATATCCTGGAGAGTGACAATACCCCAGAGTTTATCGTCATCTGCAAGGACAGGAAAACCGAGCAGGTTTTTTTCCTGGAAAAGGGCCATGGCATCAGAAAAAAATTGGTCTTTGTGGATAGTTACAGGATGGCTTTTCATCACCTCGCTTATCTTCACTCCCTGCATGATATCCATATCCCGACCTTCAGAAAAACGTACACCACGTTTTGCAAGCTTCATGGTATAGATGGACTCGGGGTGCAGCCATTGAGAGAAATAGCTGGCAGCGACTCCTGCCACCATGAGCGGCAGGATCATCAAATAATCGTTGCTCATTTCAAAAACGATGAGCATTGCGGTCAGTGGCGCACGGGCAGTAGCTGAGAAAACGGCTGCCATGCCAACCAGGGCAAAAGCGCCGGTGTTCCCTTCAAGGGAAGGAATCCAGATACTGAATAAATGGCCCATGGCACCGCCGAGGACTGCGCCGATAAAAAGTGAGGGAGCAAAAACACCGCCGGAATTTCCTGATCCGAGGGTGAAAGATGTGGCAAGCGGTTTTACAAAAATAAGAAGGACCATTATCCAGAGCGCTGCTTTTCCCTGGATAGCAGCTTCGATAAAGGGGAAGCCGGAGCCGTACATATGAGGAATGTGTGTTGTGCCTGTGCCGTGAGCTATTGATGACGCAGGAAACTCGAGACCGGGAAGATTCATATAAGCCAGGCCGAGGATACCGAGCAGCAGGCCCCCTATTGCCGGTTTAAGAATCTGCGGGAATTTCCAGTTGTCAAAGACGTCTTCTGAAAAGTTCAACATCTTCATGAACATGATTCCGACGAGCGCTGCAGTCAGGCCAAGGATCAGATAGAGTATAATTTCGACTGGACTGTTCATGCTGTAGGTCGGTACCTGGAAGGCTGATGTATCACCGAGAATTGACCGACTGACAACCGAGGCTGCTACCGCGGCGATGACGACGTTGCCAAAGGCGCGCATCTGCAAACCGCACATGAGTACCTCTATGGCAAAGGCGACACCGGCAATTGGTGCGTTAAAGGTTGCAGCGATTCCTGCAGCAGCCCCGCAGGCAACAAGATTTCTGATCCGTTCATCGGAGAGACGCAGGAGCTGTCCTATGGAGGAACCCAGGGCCGAACCGACCTGGATAATCGGGCCTTCTCTTCCTGCGGAGCCTCCAGTCCCTATGCAAATCGCGGAGGCTGTGATTTTTGCAATTGCGACTCTTGCGCGAATGCGACCACCATGAAGAATAAGGGCTTGCATGACCTCCGGTACCCCATGTCCTTTTGCCTCCTTGGCAAAGAGAATAAGAGGTCCAACCAGCAAGCCACCGATTACCGGGATAATTACATAGGCCCATTTACCGATAGCGGGCAGGATAGAGTAGGTGGCGGCGTAAGAAAAATCCTGAATGGCGAAAATGAGTTTTACAAAAAATACCGAAGCAAGACCAGTGCTTGCGCCAACAACCACTGAAAGAACCAGGAGGTGTAAACCTTCGGGTGGGGCGAAGCGATCAATGTACGAACTGATTGAGGGCCGTTTGGGAGTCATCTGAATTCCACTGAAGTACTACTTATTATGAAAGTCATGGTGCCATCACCACAACTGACACTTCAGATGTAGTAAAATAGAGTTCAAGCATAGCCAATACGTAGAACGGGCATATTCGTTGCCCTGAACATCGTTTAATACCGTTTTCCCCGGAGTTATTCAAGGGTTTTTTGCAGGTTGTTCCGATACTTTTTTACTTTTTGAACTGGAATGCTTTGCGGGCTTCCTGGCGAAGGGCCATGTCCAGAATCACAAGAGCTGCCATGCCTTCCACTATTGGAACTGCCCTGGGCACTACGCATGGATCGTGTCTGCCTTTTGCCTCAAGTACAGCGGATTTCCCGGAGAAATCGACAGTATCCTGGGGCAGGGAGATGGTTGCGGGCGGCTTGAAGCCAATCCGCAGGGTAATGTACTCACCGTTTGAAATGCCTCCCTGGATACCTCCGGAATTGTTTGTTTCTGTTCCCAGGCGATCTCCTTTTCTTATAAATGGGTCATTGTGCTGTGATCCCCTCAAGCGGGTGCCCGCAAATCCCGATCCCACTTCAAAACCTTTTGTTGCGGGTATTGCGAGCATTGCTTGGGCCAGCTTCGCCTCAAGCTTCTCATAAGTTGGTTCGCCAAGTCCCGGAGGTACGTTACGGATGATACAGGAGACTGTTCCACCGATGGAATCGCCAAGATCTTTTAATTCCGTTACTAAAGCCGTCATCTTTTCTGTGGCAGTACGGTCGGGGCAGCGTACTATGCTTTTATCAATCTCAGATCTGGTGATTGTGTCAAAGGCAACAGTCTCGGCTTCAATCTCACCCACACTGCTGACCCAGGCAACTATATCGATATTGTACTTTTCCTTCAGTACCTTGGCAGCGACAGCCCCTGACGCGACAGTGCCGATGGTCTCCCTGGCACTGGATCGACCACCGCCGGATGAGGCCCTGATACCGTACTTCATCTGGTAGGTGTAGTCGGCATGGGATGGCCTGGGAATGTCCTGCATATTGGTGTAGTCTTTTGGCCGGTGATCCTTGTTGGCAACCTGCAGTGCAATGGGGGTCCCCAGTGTTACACCGTTTTCTGTTCCGGATAAGATAATGACCTGGTCGGCTTCCTGGCGATCTGTGGTTAGAGCGCTCTGGCCCGGGCGTCTACGGTCAAGCTGTACCTGTATATCCTTTTCTATAAGGCCAAGCCCGGGAGGACAGCCATCAATGACTACACCGACGGCTTTACAATGGGATTCTCCAAAGGTACTGATGCGAAAAAGTGTTCCAAAACTACTCGACATTGTGAGTTCTCCATATGGCTGTTACAAAATCACTTCTCTTTTATCAAATTTTATCTAACAATGTACATAAATACTGTAATTGTAAAGTTTCAGTCCCAGATATTCATTTTTTTGCCTCAATTTGGTAAAACAAGAAGTATAGAATGGGGAAGAGCAGGGTAGGAATTGGTTCAATTCTTTGGAGGCAAATCACAATGACAGGGAGATATCTCGACGCAGAAAAAACAGGGCTGCTGCAGGAAAAGATTATACAGGCAGAGAATGAACTTGCAGAATGCACACTCTGCCCACGTAAATGTGGTGTGGACAGGCGGGCAGGGAAACGAGGATATTGCGGAATCGGTGGTCTGGCGGAGGTGGCGAGTTACGGGCCGCATTTTGGTGAGGAGAGTGTACTTGTCGGTGACAAAGGGTCAGGGACGATTTTTTTCTGTGGCTGTAATCTGCTTTGTTGTTTTTGTCAGAATTATGAGATCAGCCACTGTTCTGAAGGGGAATGTACCTCTGTAAACGAATATGAGCTTGCGGGAATTATGCTGGAGTTGCAGGCAAAGGGGTGCCATAATATCAATCTGGTTACGCCGAGCCATGTGGTACCTCAGATTCTTGCAGCCCTTCCCCGGGCGATCTCAGGCGGACTTCATATCCCTCTGGTTTATAACTGTGGGGGCTATGAGAGCGTTGAAACCCTCCACCTCCTTGAAGGGATAGTGGACATCTATATGCCGGACGTTAAATTCTGGTATGAAGAGTCGGCGGTTCAGTGTGCTGAAGCCCCTGATTACCGGCAGAGAGTACAGGATGGACTCCTTGAGATGCAGCGCCAGGTTGGTGATTTATGGGTAAACAGCGAAGGGGTTGCCGAGCGTGGACTTCTTGTGCGTCACCTGCTTATGCCGGGAGGCTTGGAGGAGTCGACGGCAATTTTCAAATATCTGGCGGAACATATTTCAAAAAACTGTTATCTCAATATCATGGATCAATATAGACCATGCGGCGAGGCCCTGGTTATTTCCGGTCTGGAAAAAACAATTACAGTGGAACAGTACCAGCAGGCCATAACAAGTGCTAAGGAAAATGGCTTGACCCAGCTTGATAAGAGGGAACCGCTTTTACTATATGAGAAGCTGATCATACAGGAATGAGTATAACCAACCTTAAAATCAAACGAGAGATTTTCATATGTTTTTTCACTGTTATCCTGTCAGTAAAATAGATAACTCCTTTATTTAGTCATTTCTTAACTTCTTGATTTGACAGATAATCACTTCGTGCGTAGTCAGCATAAGCAGCACCTGTATTAGCATAAATGTTGTATACAGAATGAACTCCCATCTTGCGCAATTCTTCCGCCTGGTCATCAAAACGAGCTGTTGCAGCCAGAAAACCTTTATAACCGGCCTTTTGCAGTTGTTCCACTGCAATCACATTCGCCTCATGGCGGGGCATGCAAAGAGCAATAAGACTTACCTGGTCCGGTTTAATTTTATCCCAGAAATCAATGTCTGTAACATCTCCAAAGAGAACATCACGACCAGATTCCTGATGTTGTTTCACCGTGTTTTTATTGTTATCTAACCCAATCACCTTCCTGCCGTAGCTCTCACGCGCAGCGTCATACGCTCCCGTGCCAATCCTTCCCATACCAATGATCAATAAATCCGCATCGAGTTCAATGGGCTGATCTGCCGGATGTCGAACAGGCTTCTCACAACATTTAAGTAGATCTCTAAAGCGGGTATAGATCTCATAGATTGAGCTGTTAATCGGTGCGCCCACAATAAAAGAGAAGGTGAGACACATGGCAATCAGAATAAGCCAGGAACTGTCCAGCCAGCCTCCTTTTACTCCAACGGCAGCGACAATAAGACCGAATTCACTAAAATTGGCAAGAGGTACGGCCGTGAACAACGCAGTTCTGGAACGAAAGTTAAATAGGCTCGCTAAACGGAAAAACAGCCATCCTTTAAAAATCATGAAGAGACACAGCAGCGCGCTGCAGATAAGAATTTTTGCATCAGGCAAGCCGGAAAGACCAATGCTTAGAAAAAAGGCAACCAGAAACAGATTCTTAAATCCCATCAAGGTATTACCAAGCTCTGTGGCTTTGGGGTGGGTACCAATCATAATACCGATAAGCAATGCACCAAGATCCGGTTTCAAGCCGACAAGCTCAAAACTGCCGGCACCGGCAACTATGGCAAGAAAGAGACCAAGGAGTGCCAATAACTCACCATGTTCGCTGAGTTCAAGCATCTTAAAAAACAGTGGTCGCAGCAGAAATAGCAAAGGCAGGGCAAGTGCCCAGGGGGAAGGAACTTTCCCGGCTGATACCGTGAGATAGACAACGGCAATAATATCCTGCATAACCAGGATACCCATGACTGTTACGCCATGCAGAGCATTGAGTTCACCCCTGTCCTCCAGTATCTTAATGGCAAAAACGGTGCTGGAAAATGAAAGGGCAAAGCCAATCAGCACGGCAGTAGTCAGAGGAACCCTGCCCAGCAGCGGTGTAAAGGTAAGCAGAAAAACAACTCCACCCAGCACCGCTGTGGTTATCATCATATGAAGACTTGTTCCCAGCCAGATTTCTCGCCGGAGCAGACTTTTTATATCAAGCTTCAAACCAATGGTAAACAGCAGCAAAGTAACCCCAAGATCGGCAAGTTCCTGCAATGCCTCTCCTGCCTGGCGTATTCCCAGACCATTAAGCAGAAAACCGGCGGCAAGAAACCCGATCAGGGGAGGAAATTTGAGCAGACGGGCAATAAAGCCACAGAGAAAAGCAAATGAAATCCAGGCAGCATCTACAAGCCAGATTGGAGTGTCCATAGGCAATGAAAGGTCTTTATTTTTACTAAAAGGGAGTAGCTTTTTCCCAGGCTTTTGTGAGGGGGTACTCAATTTTTAGCATCGGATCACTGTCGTGACTGCTCAGTTTTCAGGCTAACAGAGCGAACAGTCGCCTCAATATACCAGACTAACGGTGAAAACATGCCAATTTTTTAATCTCTTGCGAATACAGTCCATTATTGCTACTTGTTTGCATTACAGAGTTTCAGGAATAGGATTCTAACAACACAATAATTCCCGGAGGAATATCAGTGCAGCACCATAGACGAAAATGTAGAGGAAGTTAAAGTTATTCGTCCGGTAAAGATCATGACCGTCCAGTCAAGTGCTGCTTCCCTGCACCGTAACCTCCCGGGTAAAGTAAGGGCTGCCAAACGATCTGAGCTCTCCTTTAAGGTGTCTGGACCACTGGTGAAAAAAGGCGATCTTGTTGCCCACGTGCAACGAGCTATGGGTGCGTTTATTCTTTTTCAACCCGAGGCAAAACATAGTGCATGGATTGAGCGCGCACGACAGTCAATGCGTTCAGAGTGATGATAAGAACATAAATAGAGACAAAAAGATGACCATATTGCAAGCCAATAAAACTAAGCTTGTCTGTACTATCGGGCCTGCTTCCAACTCGACGCAGATGATTGAAAAAATGATTTGTGCAGGCATGAATATAGCCAGGTTGAATTTCTCCCATGGAGATTTTGAGAGTCACGGCACGGTGATAAAAAATATTAGAGCTGCCTCTAAACGCCTTGGCATACGAGTTGCTGTTATGGCTGATCTGCCCGGGCCGAAAATGCGTATTGGTAATTTTTTAAAGGATCCTGTCTTGCTTGAAAAAGATTCGCCCTTCATGCTCACTACGGATGATATTATTGGAAATGAAAATAGCGTTTCGGTGAGCATGAAACAACTTCCTTCAGCATTAAAAAAAGGAGATATTCTTTTTTTAAGTGACGGTCTGATTCAATTGTCGGTGGAGAAAATCCAGGGCCCTGATATCTACTGCCGGGTAGTCATGGGTGGTGAATTACGATCGAGAAAAGGTGTTAACATTCCCGGTATTAATCTAGGAACAAGTGCCTTTACCAGTCGAGACAAAGAGTGCATGCAGTATGCGCTGGAGCAGGGTGTAGATGTTATCAGCCAGTCTTTTGTGTCCAACGCCCAAGATGTTGAGGATGTCAGAAATGCTGCCAGAGAAATGGGTTATGATCCGTTTATTATTGCAAAAATTGAGCGTTCTTCCATTC
>MAXH01000237.1 GCA_001750925.1 Desulfobulbaceae bacterium S3730MH12 | reverse complement strand
CTGGGGGCAATGACCCGGCTTTGCCTGAAAGCACTGGGTCTCATTTCGTTTTTCACCGTGGGAAAAGATGAAGTCCGTCAATGGCTGGTGCGGCTTGACTCTCCTGCGCCTGTGGCTGCAGGGGCTATCCACTCCGATCTACAGAAAGGATTTATCAGAGCCGAGGTGATGAAGTACGATGAGCTTATTGATTTTGGCAGTGAAGCTGAACTGAAAAAGCAGGGGAAAATGTATGTCCAGGGAAAAGATTATACTGTAATTGATGGGGATATATTAAATATCCGCTTTCAGGTGTGATGGTGTGGTAAAAATTCTAATGCTGGCAATGCCAGCCAAAAGCCATATTCTCTCACCACAAAGAGCACAAAGGACACAGAGAAAAGAATTTCTTTTTGCCTTCTCTGTGCCCTCTGTGGTTTAAGTTTTTCTATCCTGTTACCTTACATCCAAGGTAATCAGACAGCTTTCCAGAGATCTCTTCGGCACATGATGCACCCCGTCATCATCCCGCCAGTATTTTATATCCGAATCTTCCTTGCACTCCTCAATAATTACTGTCTCACGGGGTCTGCCAAGGGCAACAACAAGTGAGATATCCAGAAACTCAGGCAAATCAAAAAGATCGGCCAGTTTTGGATTAAATGAACCTATTCTGCAACCCCCGAGCCGCTTTTCCATTGCTCCGAGAAGCAGATTCTGAGTTGCCACCCCCAAATCAAACTGTGCTTCACTTTCCGGACCCTTCAGCCAGTTTGAGTTCAACAGGCAGAGGATATATGCACTTGGTCGCTCCCCCTCAACCGGTCCCTTCCAGTCAGCAAGATACCCTGCCCAGCCAAGAAAAGGGAAGATTTTTTCACACATTTCCGGTGTATTTATGACCAGATACTGCCATGGTTGGCCGTTTCGGGCCGATCCACCCAACCTTGCCAGATCAAGCAATTCAGACAGCATCTCTGAGCTGACAGCTTCATTTTGGAAAAAGCGTCGGAATGTTCGTGTTTTTGCTATTATCTCTCTCATATATTATTCCCGCAATAAGAACTTTTCTGGACAATCGTTTGCTATGACGGCAGAAAAAAAACCTGTAGATGTTTAACCATCTGCAGGCCCTGTGCAACTACTTTTCCTGTTGATTTAACCGATCAACAGGAAAAACATAATCAGGATTTCAGGGCTGCTTGCCCATCCTCTGTAATTCCGTACTTACAGCGAACCGGGCTGTCTACCAGTCCTTTCTTTTTCAGAGCAGTTATTTTACTGGTTACCACCTTTTTATCAAGCCCCGTTGCCTCTACTATATCTTTATTTCCACATGGACCACCTTGTTTGGCTAATGCTTCAAGTACCTGCTTGTGTTCTCCACTTAATTCCTTACTTCCACATCCACTCATTTCTTCTTCTCCTGTTTTGCTATTTTTTTTTGACAAGCCGGACATATACCGACTATTTCAAGTCTGTATCCTGTAACGGTATATCCCTTGACAGCCTTTAGTTCCTTGGTATGCAGACCCTGGCGTTCAATATTCAGATTATTGACCTTATGACACACAGTACAATAAACATGGTCGTGTTCAACAACATCATAGTCAAATCGCTTCTGCCTGCCACTAATCTCAAGTTTACCTATTAATCCTGCTCCAGAAAGTATTTCAAGATTACGATAGACAGTTGCCAGACTGATTCTTGGCATATCGATTTTGACTCTGTCATAAAGTTCGTCAGCAGTCAAATGCTGTTTGCTTTTTTTGAGTTCGCGGAGAATAATCTCCCGCTGATTAGTCATACGAAGCTGCATCGAGTTCTCCTTTAGTAAATATTATTATTACTAATCTTAATGGTAACTAATTAGCTACCCCATGTCAAGGTCATATTTTCAAGAGTAGAAAATGAAATGGAGTTTCGCCGCAAAGGGGGTTATATCTACATTATACTTTTGTAATTTCTAAAGCGGGGCAAACCCCACAACCCAAGGCTGTTAGACTGTCAGGAGTAAGATACTAAGCATAATGGAACGTTTTACCAGAACACAACGATTACTCGGAGAAAAATACTTTCAGCATCTGCAGTCACGGATGGTGACTATCGTCGGATTAGGAGCTGTAGGAGGATATGCCGTTGAAGGTCTTGTACGGGCTGGAATCCAGCATTTACGCATTATTGACTTTGATACCATCCAGCCAACCAACATAAACAGGCAGATCATCGCCCTTGAGACAACCATCGGACAAGCCAAAGCGCTGGCTACGCGGGACAGGGTGCTGGCCATCAATTCAGAATGCAAAGTGGAGCCAATGCAGCTTTTCGCCGGGGAAGAGACACTTGAAAAGATCTTATCTCCAAAACCGGATCTTCTGATTGATGCAATTGATTCTTTAAACCCCAAAACCCAGCTTTTGCACGGAGCATACCTCCGGAAGATTCCAGTCATTAGTTCAATGGGTGCTGCCCTGCGTACCGACCCTGCCCTTATCCGCTCCGGTGACCTCTACGAAACAAAAGGGTGCCCTCTTGCCAAACACCTGCGTAAACGGCTGCGTAAAAGAGGTGTTGGTGCCGGGATTACCTGTGTCTACTCTACTGAAATAATCAATTTTGATTACAAAAACTCGGCAGAAGATGGTGGGGAGCAAACTGTCAGCGAGACACCCTTTTCAGACAGGGGAAGAAAACGTAATGTGCTTGGCAGTCTGCCGACAATAACCGGCATCTTCGGTCTGACTATTGCAAACATGGCAATTTTACAACTGTCACGACAGGCGGGAGAGGATCAATGATAAGGCTGTTTGTTGCCATAGACATCCCCGACAGTATCAAAAAAAGAGTTGAGGGTATGGGTGGATCAATTCCAAGAGCACACCCTGTGCCAAAAGAACAACTCCATCTGACACTAAAATTCATCGGTGATATAGAAAGCAGCAAACTTCGTGATATCGAGGAAGGACTGGAGGAAGTCGTGTTCCATCCCTTTAAACTTTCCCTGAAAGGAGTGGGAACCTTTCCTCCCAGGGGCACCCCTCGTGTACTCTGGATCGGCATAGAACCACAGGAAGAGCTCCACCTGCTTCGCAACAAAATCGAGAAAACACTATTTACTCGCGGCATCCCAAAAGAGAAGAGAAAATATGCTCCACATTTGACTCTTGCCAGATTAAAAAACAGCCCGGTAAAACGGCTGCACCAGTTTCTGGCCGGCAACAGTCTACTGCAAAGCCCGGAGTTCCCGGTGGACAGGTTCAGTCTCTACTCCAGCCAACTCACACCAAAAGGTGCAATCCACACTGTTTTGCGGACATATTTCTCCGGCTGATAACCACATTAGGAGCTTAATCCGAGAATAGGCATTTTGTTCAAAAGGGCATTCTCGGACAGGCTCCTAGAGACTGTCAGCAAGTTCTGTCCCTTGAAGGATGGCTCTTTTTGCGTCAAGTTCACCGGCTTTTAAAGCTCCACCAATCAGATGATAGGTGATTCCAAGACCATCCAGTTCTTTAGCCAGGGTCAGTTCAGAGAGTTGCCCTGCACAGATGACTATATCATCGACTTCAAGCAGAACCTTTTCATTGTTATGGCGTATAAGAAGTCCCTGCTCAGTAACAGCAAGATACTCTACCCCGTTCAACAGTTTGACCCCGTTTTTCTTTAAAACCATACGGTGGATCCATCCCGTGGTCTTGCCAAGTCCAGCTCCCGGCTTTGTTTTCTTACGCTGCAGCAGATAGAGTTCTCTGGCTGGCTGCATGGGAACGATCTCTCCAAGCCCACCACCCTTTTCATAGTGAGTATCAACTCCCCACCGGGCCATAAAGGAAGGGATGGAAGGTGGCGAGGAGTCTTCATGCAGAAGGTATTCAGCCATATCAAAACCGATGCCGCCGGCGCCAATAACTGCAACCCTTCTGCCAATCGCTTTATTACCGGTGAGTACTTCATTGTAGAGTGAAACAGTGCTGGTTTCAGCTCCCTCCAGCTCGATCTTTCGTGGAATAACACCGGTGCTGAGAACAATGTGATCATAACCCTCCAGATCCCCGGCCTGAGCCCTGCAGTCAAGCCGAATATCGACATTATGTAATTGCAGTTGATGGTTGAAATAGCGTAGCGTCTCCTCAAATTCATCTTTACCGGGAATTTGACGGGCCAGACGAAACTGGCCGCCAATTTCTCCTGCCGCCTCAAACAGGGTAACAGAGTGTCCCCGTGCTGCTGCGACAGCGGCACAGGATAAACCGGCAGGACCACCCCCCACCACAGCCACTCGTTTTGGAACTTTGCTCTTTTTAAAGGGCATAAGCGTCTCATTGCAGGCTCTGGGATTTACCAGACAGGTCGCAGTTTTTTGTGAGAAAATATGATCAAGACATGCCTGGTTGCAACCAATGCATGTATTGATCTCATTCTCTCTGCCCTGCTCAGCCTTTAAAACCCAGTCCGGATCGGCAAGAAAAGGTCTTGCCATAGAGACCATATCCGCGCGCCCTTCAGCAAGCACCGATTCGGCAACTGATGGCATATTGATCCTGTTGGTGGTGACAAGTGGAATCTTCACCTCACCCATCATCCGCTGAGTGACCCAGGTGAACCCTGCTCTTGGTACCATGGTCGCAATTGTCGGTATTCGTGCTTCATGCCAGCCGATGCCGGTATTAATGATTGTTGCCCCTGCCTGCTCAATCCCTTTTGCCAATTCAACAACTTCAGACCAACTGGAGCCATCCTTTACAAGATCGAGCATGGAGAGCCGATAGATAATGATAAAATCCCCTCCAACCGCCTCACGGATGCCGTTTACAATAGCCAGAGGAAAACGAATCCTGTTTTCAAAATCGCCTCCCCATTCATCAGTTCTGCGATTGGTCTTTTTTACAATAAACTGGTTGATCAGGTATCCCTCAGACCCCATGACCTCCACGCCGTCATACCCTGCTTTTTGGGCCAGAACTGCACATCTGATAAAATCGGAGATGGTGGATTTTATGGCTCGTTTACTCAGCTCTCTTGGTTTAAACCGGTTGATTGGCGCCTTTATGCCGGTGGGTGCTACACAGAGGGGATGATAGCCATAGCGCCCTGAATGAAGGATCTGCATGCAAATCTTCCCTCCGTTCTCATGGACAGTATCCGTTACCATCCGATGCTTGTTAACCTGGGAGGAATTTGCCAGCCGTATTGAAAAAGGAGCTATCCAGCCAGCCCTGTTGGGTGCAACCCCTCCGGTAACGATTAAACCGACACCCCCTGCTGCCCTTGCCCCAAAATAGGCCGCCATTCTCTTAAAACCGTCTTTTCCCTCTTCGAGTCCGGTATGCATGGAGCCCATCAGAACGCGATTTTTCAGGCTGGTAAAACCAAGATCAAGGGGTTGAAACAAGTGTGGATATGTTGGTTGCTGATCAGTCATGATGATATTCACTCCTTTTCTAACGGAATACTCCATGTTCATTCAGCTGTTTTTCTCGCTGAAATTTGCAATTCTTCTTGCAGCATCAATTAGCTGTACTATAAAGGTAATCTGTAAATTACGAATATGATTTTATCACCATAGCAATGGATAACACCAGAATGGATTACCAGGGAAATATTTTCAGACCACCAAGTGAAGCGCATAGCATACTCCTCCAGGTTACCACCGGATGTTCGCATAATAAGTGTACCTTTTGCCGTATGTACAAGGGCAGTCGCTTTTCAATAAAAGATGATAAAACCATCATGGCGGATATCGATTTTGCAGCGCGCAACTGCCGCCGTCAGCATCGTCTTTTCCTCTGCGATGGAGATGCACTGATCCTGCCGCAGAAAAGACTTGTCAAAATTCTCTCAGCCATACAGACAAAACTCCCCTGGGTCACCAGGATCGGCATCTATGCAAACACCAAATCGATACAGCGTAAAAGCCCGGAAGAGTTACGCGAACTGCATGACCTTGGCCTTGGTATAGCCTACATGGGACTGGAGTCCGGGGATGATGTCACACTTAAAGCCATTAATAAAGGTTCCGACACAAAACGGATGATTGAAATGGGAAAGAAAATCCGTGCAAGCGGCATCAAGCTCTCCATCACTGTTCTGCTCGGTATTGCCCAGAAAGAGCGGTCTCATATCCATGCCAAAGAGACAGGCAGGGTACTCTCTGAAATTGATCCCGAATATGTAGGTGCCCTGAGCCTTATGCTTCCACCTGAGACACCACTTTTTGAGGCCCTGCAGAGGGGTGAATTCTATCTGCTGAACTCAATGGAGATGCTGGAAGAACTGGGCATCATGCTTGCCAATACAGAGCTCACTAACGGCTATTTCCATGCCAACCACGCCTCCAACTACCTGCCCGTCAAGGCAAAACTGCCCAAAGATAAGGTTGCAACCCTGAAGCTTATCGACGATGCACTAAAGGGAAAGATCAGTCTTAAACCTGAACATATGCGCGGTCTTTAACCGGCAGATGAAAAACCCCCTTGCTGCAGTCTGCAGCAAGGGGGTAGTGACAGCTCGAACAACTCCTCCTAGAACCTGTAATTTATACCGGCGGTAACGAGAAGTGCCGAAGCATTGGTAAATTCACCATATACCGCATCATGTGGATTAACCTCTACCTTGCGGCTCTCTTTATAGTCATACAAAGCAGCGATTCCAAGATCCATATGCTCATTGACCTTATACTGCATACCGAGAGAATAGAGCCAGGCATTCGAGTCGGGCAGTTCAAAACCTATGTTCTCAGTCGGGGCCGGGTTGTTATCATAACCAAAACCACCCATTAAGGTCACAGTATCATTGACTCCATAGGTCAGGCCGATACGAAAAGCATCGGTGTCGTCCCAGTTTCTGATTTGAGGAACCTCAAACGGGTTGCCTGGAACTGGAGGACTGAAATCGAAATCAAGGACTTCATATTCTGACCAGAAGGTTCTATCCCAGGTAAGTTCCACATTGAGGTTATCCAGTACATCATAGGCAACTGAAAGTGCAAAAACCGCCGGCAAAGGTACATCAACTGTGGCATCGAGGGTCATAAGGTTACCCATCAGGTTCAGGTCTGCCTTATCATCAAACTCAAGATCGATATTTGAACGATAAGTTGCAGAGATATTCAGAGCATCCACAGGCTTATAAGCAACAGCTGCATTCCATCCCCACTCTAAGGTATCCCCTTCCATACTCCGTGAAAGAGGCTTGCCAAGTCCACTGGCATCACTCTTTACCGTGGCATCGCTATAGATCATCCGTACACCACCAGCGATGGAAAACATCTCGCCAAAGCCATACGATACCGTGGGATTCGCCTCAAGGATTGTAAGAGAGAACTCTTCTGCAAAAGCTTTCGGATAACGATCTTTCCATTGTTTGGACAAACCGCCTGGGGCAACCAGGGCCATTCCAAAACGTGCTCCGCCGTAGGAGGGGGAAACAAAAAAACCGGTGGGTATGATGAAATGTTCACTCTCCGAATCACCATGAAACATCGGGTTGCGGGAATCTTTATATTCAATTGGAGAAAGATACAGATAGGTAGCATCACCCTCAAGGGTCCAGGTATCAGCCATCCAGGACATATTGGCAGGATTGTAGTATGCCGTATCACCCCGGGTGGATGATGCTATATTGGCGCCCGCTTTGGCCGTTGAATCAACTGACTGTTCCGGTATACGCCAGCCGGAAGCAAATGCTGAACCCGCTGCAAATACTGATACCAATGCCAGTACAGATAGCTTTTTCTTCATTCTTCTCTCCTCTCTCTTATTAATCCATAGACCTGCCGTTAAATACGACAGACGCCTCTTGATACTAAATCTTCTCTGGCTCACTTAAAACAAAATCAGTATATCATGTCCTGCCTTTACATTCAAATACCTCACCTTTACGTTTAAGTAAGCACTGAGAACAATCAATGATATTATAACATTCTTTTGTGTAATATATAACTACAATGAATGTCAACAAAAATTCGAACCAGGGTTAATCATATTGCTGTGCAAAACTGTTCACATATATTAGCGCATTTTTTCAATTTCTCTCAAGATATCCCCTTCCATCTGCACAGCACCATCTTTGCCACCAATAACGAAAGTAACCAGGGCATCAGTGACAAGTTCTTCTGTTCGTTTTAAAAATATTTCCTGCTTTAATACCACACTTTTATTGCCAATTTGTTCCAGCCTGGTGGTGACGATTAGTGTCTCTCCCACCGGAACAGAAGCGCGATAGTTCACATTAATATTGACAACCAGGAACACCAGTCCTTCTCCGGCCCATTTTTTCAGATCAATCCTGGACCCCAGCAGAGCCCACCTGTCCTCTTCAAAAAATTCAAGATATCGGGCATTGTTCACATGACCGTAAAAATCGGCATGGTACCCCCTTACCTTAATTTCCGTTAAATATT
>MAXH01000236.1 GCA_001750925.1 Desulfobulbaceae bacterium S3730MH12 | reverse complement strand
CGCTCCAGTTCCAGATCAGCACGAGCGGCTTTTGCTCGCACCAGGGGGGCAAGAGTCAGCCCCTGCACCAGAACGGAAAAAACTACAACGACATAGGTGACTGTAACCAGAGTATTACGAATATCCCCTGATGGCAGCGAAAGGGCGAGTGCTACAGAGATACCTCCTCTGAGCCCTCCCCATGTGAGAATAGAAACAACTCCGGGGGAAAAGCTTCTGAAACGCCGCATGATTCCAATGGGAAGTGCCACGCTGATCAACCGGGCAGTTAACACAAGAGGGATTGCAAGCAACCCTGCCAGCAAATATTTTTCATCAAGGGATAAGATGACTAGTTCCAGGCCAATAAGTACAAACAATACAGCATTCAAGATTTCATCAGTCAATTCCCAGAAAGTATCCAGGTGCTCACGCGTTGACTGTGACATGGCCAGCCTGCGTCCGTGGTTGCCAATAAGCAGTCCTGCCACTACAATGGCAATGGGTGCAGAGAGGTGCAAAGATTCGGCAAGTGCATATCCTCCGGTGGTCAACGCCAGAGTTATGAGTATTTCAACAGAGTAATCATCAACCTTTTTCAGCATCCAAAAGGCAATGCCACCAAGCAACAGACCATACAGGGCTCCACCAATTACCTCCATGACAAAAATTTGAAATATGGTTTCCACGGTGACCATTGTTGTTCCTGCCGCCACCTCTGCTATCACCAGAAACACTACCACTGCAATGCCATCATTAAAAAGTGATTCTCCGGCAATCTTCGTCTCCAGACTTTTTGATGCACCTGCTGTTTTCAAAATACCCAAAACGGCAATGGGATCGGTGGGTGAAATAAGAGCACCAAAAAGCAGACAGTAAATCATGGGGATATTCAGGTTGAGCAATCCCGAGATATACCAGGTACCAAAACCAATTAAAAATGTAGCCCCGATAACACTTGCCGTAGCCAGGATTGCAATCACCGAACGTTGTTTTGCCAGATCCTCCAGGTTGATATGCAGCGCACCTGCAAAAAGGAGAAAACTCAACATTCCATGTAACAGGGTTGCATTAAAATCAATGGAGCTCAGCATCCATTCCACATCTTGCTCAACACGGCTATACCCCAACTGGCCGAGAACTATTAAGGCAAGGGACATGAGAAGAGCTATGGTCATCAGTCCAATGGCCGTTGGCATGTGCAGAAACTGGTAATTAAACCAGCTGAACACGGCCGCAAGGCTGATCAATACGGCAATAATATGGAAAAGCTGCATAAAGTTTTCTTTCCCTTGAAACGAATTTCAAACTGTCTTCTTTCCGCAAAGTACTATAAATTTCAGCCACCTTACCTCAATGATTACACCAACACAACAGATCAGTGCACCCTGCGGACTGAGGAAAACTATTGACCTCCAATTTACTGTTTTGTAGTATTTGTTAAGTTGTTTTATGAAATAGCTTTGTTTCCTGATTTTGATGGAATCGTAAAAAGTCCCCTGCTTCGTCATTCCCGCCTGCGCGGGAATGACGGGACGGCGAAGATTTTGGGTTTTACGAGTTCGTCAATTCTGATAAGCGGGAGCGTAACTCCATGTTGAACCGATATCGAGATGTACCTGTTGTCAGGGAAGTTGCGCCATTCAAAATTGATGGTCTGGCTATCCCATACCCTGAGTTTGTCGCCAGGCTTTATAATTTATGTATGGAGCTTGGTTTTCGTAAAGGGCTTATCATGCCCTCCAGGGCATTCTGTTCAGATGAGAATCAGGGTTTGCCCATTATTTTGCTGACCAAGCATTTTGGTACTTTTCCTTTTAATCATGGAAGGGTGGGAGGTATTGTTGCCGTTGACCGGCATGGACCTCACTCTCACCATGGTGAGGATCTTATGATTCTGCAGGCTACCCATGTCGGGTATGATCCAGGTTCAGGGGTATATGGGATATACAACCGTCCTCAGATGGAAGACCATTGCCTGTCCGACTCCTGCGGCAAACTGATCCATGTCATAACACCGTACCTGGAACAGTATCTTTTTGCCCGGAATCGCATTTTTCTCTATAAAGATGACGATGGTCACTGCTTGATCACGGTGAAAAATTCATTCATTGATTTTGTATCCCATCCTGTGGAGCAGGGGCTTGTCATTCAGCTTAACAATATTGTTGAAGAGGACAGTACTGGGACGATTCGTCCCTTTACCTCAGCTTGTACAACGCAGACCTATAAAGTCTCTGAGGCTTTCAGGAAACGTCTTGAAGATCAGAATTACACATGGGTATCGGGCGAGGGGCAGAGCATCGGTGACCTGTTAACCGCGGATCTCTTTTTCTTCAGGGAGGATTTTCATGAAACTGATGATGCTCTTTTACTGGAGAGGAATCTCATAGAATTCATGCCGGATATAGTCAGTGCCCGATTTCCTCCCCTGCGTGCTGCAAAAACTACTATTCAGCTGGAATTTGCCAGAGTTGTTGAATCAATCAGAAGAAGTGATGCTTATAAGGGGAGAAGCTTGCTCTATATTGCCGGTTTGAATATAGATATTCCCGGAGATGAGGATTTGCCACTGATGAACTATTTTGTTCCATGGGCTGCTCATGTCCAGTTGAAAGATGGGACGTCGGGGGAGTATACACACCCCATAGAACAGGATGAGCTTTTTGCAAAACTGATGGAGCAGAGTCCTGAAAACCTTGATCAGATGGATCTGAAAGAAAATATCCGACGTATTTTAAAAACACCACGGCTGGATATCAGGTCTTCGAAATAAGCAATTGCCGGGTTGGAATAGCAAGCAGGGTAAAAAAATAGTATTGAAAAAAACCTCTGCTTCGTCATTCCCGCCTGCGCGGGAATGACGAGATAGCGAAGAATTTGAGAATCTATTCAGCGGGGAGCTTGATCGTCAGTACCGGTATTGTACTTTTCTGTACGACACCACGGGCAACGGAGCCAAGTAAAATACCGTCAATCAAGCCATGACCATGTTTCCCCATGACGATCAGGTCATATTCACCATCACTCGTTGCAGCAACGATTTCCCGCACTGGATGACCCGTCTTGATGATGATATGGTTTAGATCTACACGGCAACTGGGTAGCTCATCTTTCATCTTCTTGCTTACACTTTTGATCCGTTCTCTCACTGATTCCATGGCTTTGCTTTGCCCTTCCTTGTTAAAAAGGGCGAGCTGATCAGCACCAAAATGACTACCCAGGTCATATCCCATAGAACCGGACATCTCTTCAACCAGGTCGGGCATGACATGAATAATAGTGATAGCAGCATTATACTGTTCAGCAAGGCTCATGGCCCAGGACATTGCAACCTCTGCGGTTGCCGACAGGTCAGTCGCATAGAGTATTTTGTTTATTTCAGGTAACATAGTCACTCCTTCGGTGCGGAGGTACAAATTTCTGTTAATGCCTTAGTTCATAAAAGCTGTCATAAAAAAACAAGAGACGAGCGCAGACTTCCAGAACTTAAACCACAGAGTTCACAGAGAACACAGAGGAGAGAAAAAGAAATACTTTTTCTCTGTGCTCTCTGTGAACTCTGTGGTGAGATAATGTACCTTTTGGGTTGTGGGTATCGCCCACTTTAGTGTTATTAAACTTCGGTAACTGTTATGGCATCCTCCGGGCAGACTTCTACACAAGTTTCACAGCCGATACATTCATCCATATCAACCGGCTCGGACTTGTCACCCTCCAACTCGAACACCGAGGTTGGACAACTGTCGATACACTCTTCACAACCGGTACATTTGTCTTTATCCACTTCTACCTGAAACATGTTATTCTCCTTGTGTAATGGCCTTCATTGGCCTGTAATAAATATCGGTAACTTATAGTCTATTCTTCCGTCCCTGTCCCATACCTCCACCTGCTCCTCCCCCTCGTCCACATCCACGTCCGCCGCCGCCACCCATACCTCGTCCACAGCCAATCCCTGCCGCGTTGCCAGCCCCTTCAGCATAAGATTCTCTAAATTGTCCCTGGCGGAACTGTTCCAGGGCTTGCTGAACGGTTGTCTGGGCAAGTCCTTCATAAATCTTAATTCCTGCAGCAGACAGCGCGGCCTGCGCCTTGGGCCCGACTCTGCCGGTGAGGAGGGCCTGAACTTGTTTGTCTGCAATTGTCTGAGCAGCTGCAATACCTGCTCCCTGACTTACTGTAACAGAACTGTTCTCTACCGGCTCAACATTATCGGAATCTGTGTCTACAATAAGAAACCACGGCGCTCTGCCAAAAGAGCTTTCAGTGGCTGATGACAAATCATTTCCAACTGCCGTTATGCATATTTTCATAGCGCAATCTCCCTGTAAAAATGGACTTATTAACCGTGCATATGTCCACAATAAACAGTTGAAAACACCTTGTCAACCTTAATGGGTTATTCCCGGATGTTTCGCCAAAACAATGTGGATTATAGTAGCGTTTTCAGCTAGATACCAAGAATGATTTGCCACAATTTTTCTAAGTGCCTCGATAGTTTGAATGATCTTCCGTCCGGACAAAACTTTTCAGCTATTTCCGGCTGGTTCAGAGTAGTGTATAGTTCTTCTGTCTCTGCTGCTTGCTGAATAGCAGAATTTATGCATAATACATTTTTCAAAAGGAAGAAACATGATTATTCCGCAAAAGATACTGGACAGGGAAGATTATAAGGTCTGCGCCGAGTTTCACGGCCATATATGTATGGGATTGACGCTCGGATATATGGCAGCAAAACTTGGTCTTCAGTATCTTGCAGAAAAGCGGGCTGTTGATGAGGAGTTGATATGTATAGCAGAAACCGATGCCTGCGGTTGTGATGCGATTCAGGTTCTGACAGGATGTACCTTTGGCAAGGGAAATTTTATCTATCGTGATATAGGTAAAATGGCCTTTACTTTTGCAAGCAGAACTACAGGTGAAGGGGTACGTCTTGCCATGAGGCCAAATGTAATGGCACCATCCGTGGAAGAACAGGAGCTGATGGAGAAGATGCGCTCCGGGGGTGCATCAAAAGAGGATATACAAAAGTACGAGGTCATGCATGAGACACGGAGTCAGGCCCTGTTTGATGGTGGTCCGGACGCCTTTTTCACTCTTGAGGAGATGACGATCACGCTACCGCAAAAAGCCCGAATGGCACCATCAAAACTCTGTGATAAATGCGGAGAACCGGTTATGCAGACTAAACTTCAGGTAGTTGGCGACAAACAGTTTTGCAGAGACTGTTTTGCTGGTTGAACGTTATTAATCCTGCCCGAACTTGTCGGCCCAGGCAAATAGCTCCGGCGTACCGCCGGTATGCCAGAACAGTACTGTCTGATCTTTAGTGAAATTGCCCTTTTTAATCAGATCCAGCATACCACCCATGGCCCGGGCTGTGTATACCGGTCCCAGAAGAATTCCTTCATGGAGAGCGAGATCTTGAATAGCGTTGAACTCCAGCTCCCCAGGCATGGCATATCCCGCTCCCAGGTAATCATAATTAAGAGAAAAGTCCGATTCCGTAAGCCTGATATCAGACCCGAGTCTTGCAGCTGCTCCGTTGGCGATTTCGGTCAGGACAGGGGGGAATGGGCCTGGCCCGGCCTGAACCTGGTCAATGCTTATCCCAAGGACATCACCCTTAAAGCCTCCAATTTTTGCCCCCAGGGCCAAGCCTGCCTGGGTGCCTCCCGAGCTGGTTGCAAATACGATGGAATCGGCGGTAATGGACAGATCATCCATCTGGTTGACAAGTTCCAGCATAGCATCAACATAACCCACGGATCCAATGGAGTTTGATCCGCCTACAGGGATAACATAGGGTTTCTTTCCTTTTTCCTCCAGTTCTCCTCCTACCTGGAACAGTCGCTCATCCCTCTCTGCTCTGTCACAGAAATGAATCTTTGCCCCGAATAGAGTATCCAGCAACAGGTTGCCGTTGGGGATTTCCGGTGGAGTGCCGTTTAACACCAGGTGACAGTCAAGACCAGCCTTTCTTGCGGCGGCGGCAGTCAGGCGGCAATGGTTGGACTGTATCCCGCCGGCGGTGACCAGAGTGTCCTTTTTTTGTTCCAGGGCTTCGCCAATAAGAAACTCCAGTTTCCGTGTCTTATTGCCTCCCATGCCAAGAGATGTAAGATCATCTCTTTTCATATAGACAGCAGGCCCTTGATACTTTTTTGTCAGGGTTTCAAGATAGTGGATTGGTGTCGGGAATTCAGCCAGATGAAATCTGGGCAGATTGTCTAGTTTCATAGCCCCCCACTTATGATTTAATGGGTTAAAATCTTACTTATAAATTCCGCAGCTCGGTCGGTTTGCGGATTATCGAAAAAGTCTGTGGGATTACCGATTTCAACAATCTTTCCTTCATCCATAAACAGTACCCGGTCGGCAACTTTTTTGGCAAAACCCATCTCATGGGTCACTACACACATGGTCATGCCTTCAGAAACAAGGTTTACCATGACATCCAGAACTTCTCCGATCATCTCCGGGTCAAGAGCTGAGGTGGGTTCGTCAAAGAGCATGATTTCAGGAGACATGACAAGTCCCCTGGCAATGGCCACCCGCTGTTGCTGGCCGCCGGAAAGCTGAGCAGGGTAGGCAGCTGATTTCTCAGTCAGCCCAACCTGTTCCAGTTTTTCCAGGGCAATTTTCTCAGCCTTGGCTTTGGGTAGCTTTTTCACGTTCACAGGTGCCAGCATAACGTTCTGTAATACGGTCATATGGGGATAGAGATGGAACTGCTGGAATACAAATCCTATCTCCGCCCTCAGTTTGGTGAGGTTGGTCGATTTATCATGTACAGGGGTGTCGTTGACAATGATCTGGCCCTGCTGGATTTTTTCAAGCCTGTTGATGCATCTGATCAGAGTTGATTTACCGGAACCGCTCGGTCCGCAGATGACCAGAACCTCGCCCTTTGGTATTTTCAAGTTGATATCATTTAACACATGGAGTTTGTCAAACCATTTGTTAACATTCTTAAATTCGATCATATTTTTTTCTACACTTTCTTTTTATTAAGCTGCCATTCTCTTTTCCAGGTAGTTGGAAAGCAGGATCAGGGGATATGAGATAATAAAGTAGAGGAAACCGACCAGTGTAAATACCATAAGTCCTTCCGGAATTCGTACTACGGTCACCCATCCCACCCGGGTCAGTTCCATGATCCCGATCACCGAGACAACGGAAGTGTCCTTAATCAACAGAACGTATTGCCCCACAAGAGGTGGCAAAATTACTTTCATGGCCTGGGGTATGATGACCAGACGCAGCTTCTGAATCCCGTTGAGGCCGGAGGAGGTCGCCGCCTCCCATTGGCCCCTGGGGATGGAGTTAATCCCACCGGCAACAATTTCGCAGATAAAGGCTGAGCCCATAATGGCCATGGCTAAAAGAGCTGCGGTGAATGCGTCTAATTGAATTCCCCATTCCGGCAGGATAAAAAAGACGATAAAAATTTGAACGACAAAGGGAGTACCCCTCACAAAGGCAACATATACGCCAACCACCCGCTTTAAAATAGTACTGTCACTGGACCTGAAAATACCCAGGATAAATCCTATCAGGGTACAGGTCACAAGGCTTATAAAGGCGATTTTGCTGGTCATCCACAACCCTTTAAGGAAAAAAGGGAAAATCTCCATAAGTCGGCCAAAATAAAATGATATCATTTTAATAAGCCTCCCTGAAGATCAGTTTTCGCTGGGACCAGTCTGCCAGAGCCTTGAGGCAGAAATAAATACACATATAGAAGAATGCCACGGTCAAAAAGGCTTCTGCAGGCATGAAACGCTCCGATGTCATGGTCTGACCACACCTGGTCAATTCCATGACCGAAATGAGGGAGAGTAGAGCAGAGTCCTTGACCAGAACGATATTCTGACCGAGTAGCGGAGGAACTGTAACTCCCAGAGCCTGGGGAAGAATGATTAACCGCATTCTCTGGACATAGTTTAACCCCGAGGAGACCCCGGCCTCAATCTGTCCCTCATCAACGGAGTTGATTCCTGCCCGAATAATTTCTGCTATATAGGCTCCTGAATTAAGCATTAATGCCAGGATTCCTGTCTGAATTTCGGGAATTCGTAATCCAAGAGTAGGCAGGCCGAAATAGAGAAAATAGATCTGAACCAGAAGGGGAGTGGAGCGGACAATTTCAATATAGGCTATGGCAGGATATTTGATGATTTTAATACCCGAAATCCTGCAGCTGCAGGCAATGATTCCGGTAATAAGGGCAAGTATAATGGATACAACGGCAATAAAAAAAGTGGATCTCAGCCCGGTTAAAAACAAGGGGAGATACTCCAGTATGACTCTGAAATTAAAATCAACCAGCATGTGTCATCCGTTCTGCTTATATGGGTGTACACCAATAATAAAAGGTGTACACCACTATTTTACTGAATGGGGAGTTATTATGATTTCATCATTAATGGTCTTTTTTCCACTCTATGCCTTCCATCCAATAGGCAATGTTTTTATCATAGTCACCGTTGGATCTGACGGTTTTAAAATAAAGATTGATCCACTGCCAGAGGTTGACGGATTCCTGGCGTACTGCAAAGGCGAGAGGGTCTTTACCCTGGCCCAATCGTTTGTCCAGCAGTCGAATGGATTTTGGTGGAAAGTCCGGAAGCACAGTGAGAACTGCAAGGTCGTCATTGACACCTGCGTCCACATGGCCTGCAGTCAGGGCCTGGACAATCATCCTGCCGCCGCCTTTATACGATTTGATCTTGGCATTGGGCAGGTATTTTTTTGCAATAGTTTCACCAGTTGACCCTAAAAGAACTCCCACGGTTACGTCGGGTTTGTTCACATCTTCAAGAGTTTTGTAGCTGGCGCCGGTTGTAGTGAAGATACATGGCTGGACATGGATCCAGGGATCAGTGAAAGAAATCTTCAGAGCCCTTTTCAGGGTGGGGGTCATGTCGGCTGCGAGGATATCGGCTTTTCCGGATAAAAGGGCAGGAATCAGACCGTCCCAGTCAAAGTCGAGAACTTTAAGCTTAACGCCCATAGCGTCAGCCATTCCTTTGGTGAAGTCGATCATGGAACCGGCCTGTTCCCCGTTTTTATCAAAAAAGGCATAGGGGGCGGCTCCGGACTGCACCGCCACGCGGAGTTCTCCCCGCTTTACAATTTCACTCAGTGTCCCTGCAAAACTGACACTGGTTAAGGCCAGTGCCAGTACCGAGGCCAGAATAATAGAAACTAGTTTCTTTTGATTCATGTTTTCTCCTTTTTTTTGGTTAACATTCTTTGTTGAACTGCCACAATCACAATTTTATATTGTACAACACTTTTTCTAATCAAGTTGCTGTGAGAATGGGTTGGGCACGGTTCGGCGAAGAATAGGAAAGAAGCCGACGATCGAAGATAACATACAACAGGACAAAATGCGCAGCTTAAATTGTTTGGACGACTAAAGAAGAACATAGTATTGTATCCATCGATTTTGGGACACTGTTATACTATCATACCAGTATCATGGAGAACGAGAAGTCACAGCAGGAGCCTGATTTCTCAACCGGCAGATTCCCAGGCACAGGAGGTGCTTTATGTTGAATACCATCGCAATTATCGGCGCAGGGAATGGGGGCAAGGCTGCTGCAGCTGATCTGGCTCTTCAGGGCAAGAATGTCCGGCTCTTTGAATTGCCTGAGTTCAGGAGCAATGTTGAGGAAATTATGGAGAGCCGCAGCCTTAAAGTTACAGGTGCGGTCGAGGGGCTGGCTCTTCTTGAACTGGTTACATGTGATCTCGCCGAAGCATTAAAAGATGCGGATACGGTGATGGTCTGTACCCAGGCATTGACCCACGACCGGGTTGCACATGAACTGGCTCCTTTGGTGGGAGCCGGACATCTCATTATCCTCAATCCAGGCTCGACCGGGGGAACCTTGCATTTTGCCCATGTCTTTCGTCAATCTGGATTAAAAAGTCTACCAACATTTGTTGAAATGTCGACTCTCACTTACGGTTGCCGTGCAAAGGGTGTCAATGTGGATATTTCCGTCAAGGCCAACCGTGTCCTGTATGGCACATTGCCTGCTTCGGCCATAGGCAGTGTAGGTCCAGAGTTAGAAAGACTCTACCCGGGGCTTCAACGTGGAGCAACTGTTCTTGAGGCAGGGCTGAACAATGCCAACCCGATTATTCATCCGCCAATTACGATCCTGAATGGAGCACGTATAGAATTAGAGGGGGAAAAGGTGTTCTTTTATCGGGATGGTGTCTCTCCCGGTGTTGCACGTCTGATTAGAAAGCTTGATGAAGAAAGAATGGATCTGCTTAATGCTCTGGGTTATCCATCGCAACCGGATCCTGTCACTTCTGTGGAACAGGGGTACGCGTCGAGCACTGATTATTTAGAATGCTATAAGTATGGCCCTGGATTTCAGGATTTTCGCTGTCCGAATAGTCTGGATAACCGTTATTTCCACGAAGATATTGGTATGGGATTAGTCATGTTATGCTCCCTTGGTGAATTGCTTGGGGTTCCAACCCCAACGTGCAGAGGGATCGTAGCAATGGGGGAGGTTCTATCCGGTGTTGACTATTTTGCGCAGGCTGCACGAACTTTGGAGACTTTGGGGTTAGGTGATTTAAGCGTGGATGAATTTAAGCTATTTCTTGAGACTGGAGAGTTTTCAGGTGAACAGCCTATCTCTCTACATAAGGTTCTTCAATAATCGTTAGTTTTATAAGAGCAGCGTCAGCAATTCCATCCTGTTGTAGAGCAGCGCATAATCTTTTTGCCTTATCCACCTGTTCAAGTGGAAAAACGGAACCTTTATTCATCTCACAGGGAAGATAGCCATCGTCTGTAAAACGGTAGTAACCCTCTTTTGCTTTGATTATGAGCAGCTCCGTCATAGCGCAGCTCCCGCTGATTTTTTAAGATCCGCAAGTTTCTGCAGCCCTTTTTCAGGGTCACTGTTCTGTACCTCCACCCATTGTTTGAGAGGTTTCAGGGCTGTGCCCGAAAGGAGAAGTTCACGTGCTTTTTCTACACCTTCCGAAACGGTTGTTACCATTCCTTTGACATAAAAAATCAGTGCGCTGTTGAGAATAACTGCGTCTGACCTCGCTTCATTTCCTTTGCCTGCAAGCAGTTGGTACATTTTTACTGCACCACTCTTTATGTTTGGATCAGCAGCGAGACTTGCAGCATCATGTTTTTTTAGTCCGCAATGTTCCGGTTCAAATGTTATATCGGATAGTTTTCCTCCTTTAAGATGTATTCCACTAGTTGTTCCGCAGACTGACGCCTCGTCCATGCCCTTAACACTGCCGGAGATCGCCCCGTAGATTACAAGCGCATCCGTATACCCGATTGACTGCATAACTTCTGCCACAGGGCGGAGAAGTGTGGGGGAATAGACACCACGGACAGCAATTTTAGGCAGGGCCGGGTGGGCAAGGGAAGCTGCGATATTTAATGGGGAGCCGAAACAGATCTGGGATAATATCCGCCCCAGAGCCAAGGGATGAACCCGGGGGCTCATACCGTTGAAAAGGCCAATGCCAGTTTCTTTTATACTGCGGGCAACAGTGTTGACATCGCATTCCATATCAACCCCAAAACATTCAGCCATATCAACCGTCCCACAGGATGATGTGATGGCCCGTGAACCGTGGCGGGCAATTTTCACTCCTCCAGCTGCAGCAACAAGTGAGGCAGCGGTGCTGATATTGAAGGTTTTGAAGGTATCCATCCCGGTACCGCAGTTATCGACAACGTCCATACCGTTGAGTTCGACTTTCTCTGTATCGAGATCATAGACTGCCTGCCAGCCGCCCGCCACCTCAGCACTGCTTTCTCCTTTGGCAGTAAGTGCTGCAAGAAATGCACCCTGTTGCATATCGGTCACTTGATTGTTCAGCACCATTCGAAATCCCTCATAAGATTCCTTCCTGGTAAGGTTTTTTTTTGCGATAAGCCGGGTAATGAACTCTCCCAGCTGTCTGTTCTTATCCATATCCATTGCATTTCTCCCACGGTAACAGAGCGGACCACTATCCGGTACAAAACGGTAGCCGAATTCTGGTTGTAAAAGATACGGGATGCTGAAAAAGGTGGCAGTCTCCGTATCCGGTAAATAGTGCAGCCTGAAGAAAGAATCAGGCAATACACTTCCAGATACAGAGGACTCCAGTGGTTTACTCTGAAGATGAATCGATATTGGATTCACCTGTGCAGGCAGGCTTTCTGACTCACGAATTATCCTGCAAAGCAGCCGTCTTCCCGGGATAATCCCAGTGACTCATCTAACCCCGATAAACGGGATAAGTACTTTCTAAAGTACTAAAAAATCAGAATATGATATCACGATTCAGCTGTGACATCAGCTGCTGCAGACTTCGAATACAGCAAGGACTGGCTTGTGACGGATTCACACCGTCTTTCCTATTACCATTGTGCTGGGTGCACCTGCAGGTGCTGTATATATTCCCTTCTTACGTGTTTTTCAATATCTATTCCAGATCATTCTCCTTCTTCTAAATGAAGTTTAACGGGATAAACGTAGATGTATGGTGTAATCAAGATACAAAGGCTTATCGAGGTCGACGAAAAAATATTGACTACAAATTGCCTGTTTTGTAGTGTCTATTAAAAAATTCCGATCTGTTCGGGTTAGAGATTAGCAATGTTGAAAAAAATCAAACATTATTTTGAATACTTTTTTGTTTTAATCGTCGCCAATATGGCAAGGTTAATACCAATCAGGTTTGCACCATTTTTTGGTAACCGCTTAGGAGACATTGGCTATTACTTTGTTCCCATAAGAAAAAAACATGCACTGGAAAGTTTAGGGCTGGCCTTTCCAGAGAAGAATATGCGTGAAAAACGGCGTATTGTTCATAATGTGTATCGAAATCTTGGACAGGTTGCTGTTAATCATTGCCAGTTTCCCGGGATGTCCGATGATGATGTTTTAAAAAAGATCAGATTTAAGGATGAAAATGTTCTCCGGGAGGCCATTTCAAGGGGAAAAGGAATTGTACTTACGGGGGCCCATTTTGGCGATTGGGAGTCACTCGGCATGGCCATAGCCGTTTCAGGCTATCCGGTCAATGTGGTGATTGCTCCTATTCATAACCCCCATATCGATAAGATGATTACCGAGCAGCGGCATGGAATGGGTGCCACCCTTATTTCCCGAACAGGTATGGCTATACGGCAGATTCGGCAGGAGTTGAAGGCCAATCGTATTGTGGCAATGTTTCTGGATCAGGATGCCGGAAGGGCAGGTGTCTTTGTAGATTTTTTCGGAAGACCTGCCTCAACGCCTTCAGGCCCTGTAAAGTTTGCCGTGAAAACAGGTGCTGCTCTGGTTCTTGCCCTTTCTTTTCCCCAGGAAGATGGAAGTCAGCATGTGATTTTTGAAGAGATTTCTACCGCTGCTGGTAACAGAAGTGGCGATGAGAGGATTCAGTATATCACCCAGCGGGTTTCTTCGAGAGTAGAACTCCATATTCGCAAGAATCCAGGTGCCTGGTTTGGCTGGCTCCATCGGCGTTGGAAGTCTCAGCCTGATTCCAAAACTTTATAAATATAACCCCAGCTGATGCAGCGACAGGTTTCTCATCAATGTCATCCCCGGGGATGAAAGGTAGCAGTTTTATGGCTGGCGTCTCCATCGTTATCCCAACATTAAACGAAGCAGAGAATATCGATCCTCTTCTGCAACGGATTTTCAAAGTCGAGTTGCAGGAGGGTTGTTCCCTTGAAATCATTATTGTCGATGATAGTCCTACCGAGGACACCAGAGTCCGTGTACTGAACTGGACCGAATCTCACCCTGTCAGGCTGGTGTGTCGTAGTAGCGGGGGTGGACTTGCCAGTGCGGTCATAGCTGGTGCTTTTGAGGCAAGTCATGAAATCGTCCTGGTCATGGATGCGGATCTGAGTCACCCGCCTGAAAGAATACCGGATATGACCCAACCGTTGCTTGATGGCAGTCATGATATGGTCATCGGCAGCCGTTATGTTGACGGTGGAGCAACTCCGGAGTGGCCATTCTCTCGCAAGTTTGCTTCAATGCTGGCTACCGTTCCTGCCCGTCTGTTCTCAGATGCCAATGATCCCATGGCTGGCTTCTTTGCAACCTCGAGGACACGTCTGACCAGCCTTTCGACTGAAGTTTCGGGATTTAAAATCGGATTGGAACTGCTCGCCGCAGGGGGTGACAACTTGCGTGTACGAGAGATTCCTATCATTTTTTATGACCGCGTCAAAGATTTTTCAAAGATGAACAAAGGTGTAATCTTTGATTATCTGAAGCAGGTTCTCCGGTTGAGCCGAATCTCGACAGAGAGTTTTTCTCTTTCACGGCTGGCCACACTGGGTCTGCTTGGTGTGCTGATTGTTAATCTCTTTTTTACTATTGGTCTTAAAATCGGATTTTCATCCAACGCCGCCCATCTCTCTGCTCTTTCTGGTTCCGGAGTGTTTCTGTTTCTTATGTCATACCACTTTTGGCAGAGAACAAATCCTCGCCACAGTCTCTGTTGGCGCCACTGGTTCTGTGGATTACTGGCATTGATTTTATCGATGAGCCTGCAGGGCGCTGTTTTTCTTCTTTTTCAGCAATATGTTTCATTTAGTGAAACAGCGGCAATTATTCCAGCCTCGTTTGTCGGGACATTCTGCTTTCTCGGAATTCTGGTCATCTATGTTTTTTCAGGTTTTCATCAACTGACCAATGGTGTGAGGCTGAGGCTTGGTGCAATGGGAACTATTCTGTTTATGATTCTTTTCAGATTGGTTTACCTGGGATTGCCGGAATTGATGGAACAGGAGGCGTATTACTGGAATTATTCCCGGCATATGGATTTCAGTTATCTTGACCATCCACCAATGGCTGCCACCCTTATCTGGATCGGAACCGCACTTTTCGGTACAACAGAATTCGGGGTAAGGTTGGGAGCCTTTCTCTGCTGGTTTATTACCGCCTTTTTTTCTTACCGCTTAACCTGTCGTATATTCGGGCGCACAGCAGCACTTGGTGCAATTCTCCTAGTTTCCCTGCTGCCCCTCTATTTTGGAGCCGGGTTCATAATGACTCCGGATGCACCATTATCGGCTGCCTGGTCTGCACTGCTTTACTTTCTCTATCGTGCCCTTGTGGATGGCAGATCAACAGCCTGGGTTGGAGTTGGTATCAGCCTCGGGTGTGGGATGATATCCAAATATACAATCGTGCTGCTTGGGCCTGCAATAATCTGTTTTATGCTTATCGATCGTGATGCTCGACGCTGGTTTGTAAGGGTGGGTCCCTACGGTGCCGTCTTGCTGGCGCTGCTGGTTTTTTTACCGGTTCTTATTTGGAATTACCAGCATGAATGGGTTTCATTTTTATTTCAGGGTGAGCACAGGGCTGAGGGGAAGCTCGTTTTCACTACCCATCGCCTGATCGGATATCTGGCTGCTATTCTGACCCCGGCAGGAATATTGAGTGTGCTCTACTTCTTTCTTCGCGGCAACCGCTTTTTTAAGACTGCTGTAGATATCTGCCGGCTGCAAAATGGTCGCTGCCTCAATCGTAATTATCTGTTCCTGTTGCTGATGACATTATCGCCCTTTGCAGTGTTTTTTGTTTTCAGTTTTACCAGGGAGACCAAACTGAATTGGACCAGTCCCCTGTGGCTGGCTGCAGTACCCTTTATAGCCTGCATTGTCATGTCGGTCTGGGGGAAGTGGGAATCGAAGTTCCTGAATTTCAATTATAAGTTTTGGAATTATACCCTTATTATTCTATTGACTACCTTCGCTGTGGTCATGCACTATGCAACTCTCGGACTTCCCGGGATACCTCACCCTTCCCGGCCGTTTCTGACGGGTTGGCTGGAACTTGCAAGAGAGATTGATGCGGCGGTTGATAGAAGTGAGGCACAGACTGGAAGCAGACCGGTGGTGGTTGGCCTGGATCATTACCAGATTTCAAGTGGGATAGCTTTTTACAGGACAAAAAATAATGCTGACAAACCTTCCTTTGAGAGAAACATGGGCGTGAAGGAAACTCTCGGCCGGCATCTGTTCGGTTGGAATTCACGGATGTACCGCTATTGGGCTGATCCCCAGGATTATAATGGCAGGGATATCATGGTCATTGGTTCCAGAAAATCTCGAGTTGAGCATCCTGGTTTTCAAAACTATTTCGACAGGATGAGCCCGGTTTATCTTCTCAGCACTAAAAAAGGAGGGAAAGAGGTGAGGAACTATTATACACGGTTGCTTTATGGATATCAGGCGGCTACTCTGCCTTGACCAGCAATTTAGTCGTACTTTTCAGAGTATCCAGGACAAAGGAGGTACGGATATTCTGGATGCCGGGAATGCTTGAAAGTTTGTCATTGATAAATGCCGTATAGCTCGGCATGTCTTTCACAGCTACTTTTAGCATAAAATCCACATCCCCCGTTAATTGGTAACACTCAAGTACCTCTTCAAGTATGGTCAGTCGTTCTTTTACCTGCTGCAGGGAAGAAATCTGATGGAGACTGAGTGAAATAATAATGATGGCCATCAGGCCAAAGCCGGTTTTCTCCCGGTCGAGGAGGGCAAGGTATTTTTTGATCACACCGGATGCTTCAAGCCGCTTGACCCGCTCCAGCATTGCAGGTGGAGAAATACCTATCTCTGCTGCCAGTTTAGTATTTGTTATTCGACCGTTTTCCTGAAGAATATTCAATATTTTTATATCAGTTTTATCAAGAGCCATTCCAGTTTCTCTCTCGTTTCACTTTTTCTTTGATTTTTAACATCCATGAAATGCATTTCACAACGATGCATGAAAGCTATGTAGTCCCAACCCTCCCGGATAACATATGACGTTCATATAAACCAACCGGGCTGAATTATGGTGCATTGTAGCTAATTAAATTAACAATTCCAAAGGAAATGGTTAATTTAATTTGCCGACTAAGTTTGATTGCAGCTATGTGGTTGATATTCTCTACTCTTTGTGATTCCGTGCAAAAGAGTTGTTTTCTAAAAAAATTGTGCTATATAGCTATATCATTAATCACTTAAATTCCTGTATAGTGTTACGTTCAATTACTTTTCCTCTCTGCTTTTTCATAAGAAAAGTGTTTTTATGGGATTATCAACGTATAGTATTGTGAAAATACCTGCTCCAATCAGAAATTCTACTACCCCCAGAGGATATAAATGCTTCATTCCGCTTTAACAACGGATATGATTATAGTTTTTTCCTTGTTAACACTTGCCATCATTCTTTTTGTATTTGATTTACTCAGAGTCGATCTTGTTGGTTGGCTGATGATGGTTCTCCTTCCCCTGTCAGGTGTAGTGAGCCCGGAGGAAGCGGTTGCCGGACTTAGTTCCAATGCTGTGGTATCCATAATTGCCGTTATGATCATAGGGGCCGGACTAAACAAAACCGGGGTTATGAACATGATCGCGGCTCAAATCATCAAAGTGGCTGGGCGGAGTGAACGGCAGATCATGACTGTTGTTTCTCTGACGGTCGCATTTATTTCAAGTTTTATGCAGAATATTGGTGCTGCGGCACTGTTTTTACCCGCAACAATGCGTATCAGCAGGCAGCTGAATATCTCTGCCAGCAGGATTCTCATGCCCATGGGGTTTTGTGCCATTACTGGTGGTTGCCTGACTCTGGTAGGTTCCAGTCCTCTTATAATGCTGAACGATCTTATGGCCGGCTGGTGGGAGCATAATCCGGAGGCTGTAAATAATACTCCTTTTGTTCCCCTTGAACTTCTATCAATTACTCCCATAGGTCTTGCTCTTTTAGCCGGAATTCTGGTCTATTTTGTGCTCTTTGGTAAAAAGCTTCTGCCTGCTGACAGTTGTTCCCTTGATGAAGATAATATGGATCGCAGGCTTCAGGAGATTTACGGTGATGTTGTCGGGCATGGTTATGAACTTGAAGTCCCCATTTACTATCCTCCCCATACCCTTGGGGAACTTGAACTAAGACCCAAATATCAAATCACTGTTGTAGGTATTGCGAGAAAAGGAGGATATGTTAAAGATCTCGCTCCTACACAGCATTCCCATGTTGAACCGGGGGATGTCCTCTGGATTATCGCTTCAGCAGATAAGATCGAACGGGTGGCCGCTGATAATGGCTGGGAAATTAAACCTGAATTTCAAGTATTTGCAGAGGAAAATTCCCCCGATGAAACAGGAGTAATTGAAGGGGTTGTCATCCCCCATTCCAATTTAAGCCGACACACAATGGCGGAGTTGCAATTTCGAGCTCTTTATCAGATAAACCCTCTGGCCATTGTCCGCGGCGATGAAATTATCCTGGACAATATTAACAGGACCGAGATGCGTATGGGGGATACTATCCTTATGCAGGGGCGCTGGCAGCAGTTTGACCTGCTCAAACAACAAATGGATATAGCATTCATTGAAGATATCAAGGGGGAAAAGCTGACACCTGAAAGAACCAGGTGTGCATTATTTTTCCTCATCCTTTCTCTGGTAATGGCTCTCAGCTTTGGGGTTAAACTGTCAATAGCCTTGTTGACTGGAGCCCTGGGCATGGTCATTTCAAGAATTATTCCGGCAGATCGCGCTTATGAGGCCGTTGACTGGAGAACTGTATTCCTTCTGGCAGGACTTATTCCTCTTGGAACGGCTTTTGAGAATACTGGGGCCGCGGCCTATATCGCCGATCATGTACTTGCAGCAGTAGGCACTCCTACGCCTATCGTTCTGATGCTGGTCATCTCTGTACTCACTGCTTTTTTCTCTCTGGTTGCCTCTAATGTTGGAGCGGCGGTGCTGATGATACCCCTGGCAATGAATATGGCCGTGGTCGTAGGCACTAATCCGATTGTTGCTGCAATGGTTGTTGGAATATCGGCTTCTAATACCTTCATTTTACCGACCCATCAGGTTAACGCACTTATTATGAGGCCTGGCGGCTATCGTACCAAGGATTATATGAAGGCCGGGGTCGGGGCGACGATCCTCTATACGGTCATACTCATTGCCTGTATTTCAGTGTTTTATGATTTATAGCAAGGGGTGCCGATAGTTCTCTGAAGAGTGCGTTGTAAAAGGGTAAAAAATATCAGTATAAATGTAATGGTCAGATCTCTCTTTTTTATCGATGTGAAACAAGAGGACGTATGAATATATTTTTTCTCGCTATATTACTCATTGGCGCTGGTGGAGTACTGGCACTTGCTGCATTCAAGCGGTATTCATTGATGAAAACAGGGGCAGTCCTGGCTATTGTCGGTGGCTGCGGCCTGGGTGGTTACGATGCAGTAAAACGGCTTCTCCAGCATACTGAGCCGGCAATTTATAATCACACATGGCTGCAGGTTTCCACGTTTTCTCTCAAGATTGATACGGTTTCAGCCTTTTTCCTGGTATCTGTTTTCGTTGTTTCTGCTGTAGCTGCTCTATACAGCTTCCAATATCTGAATGATGCAAAACGAGCAACAGCCACAGCAGCCAACTATTTCTTTTATGCATTGCTCATCATCTCAATGGCCCTCGTCGTCTGTGCAAATAACCTTGTTACATTTGCCCTTGCCTGGGAGTTGATGTCTATCTCGTCCTTTTTTTTGGTTATCTATGATGTTCAAAAAAAGGCGACAAGGGATGCCGGATATATCTATTTTATCTTTACTCAAGCTGGAGCTCTGTTTATTTTCGCCGGTTTCGGTTTCCTCTACTCAAACACTGGTAGCGTTGGGTTTGAAGCACTTGCCTCTATTCCTGAATCTGCTAAATTTATGGCTTTTATTCTTATTCTGATCGGCTGTGGTTCCAAGGCGGGTATTATGCCGCTCCATATCTGGCTTCCCTATGCCCACCCTGCTGCGCCGAGTCACGTTTCCGCTGTGATGTCCGGCGTGATGATCAAAATGGGGATTTACGGTATTGTCCGTTTCTACCTCTTACTGGAACCAACATCTGCTCTTTTTGGTCAAATCGTTATTGCACTCGGTATCATCTCCGGGATTCTTGGTGTTGTCTATGCTATCGGCAAACATGATATCAAACGATTGCTGGCCTATCACAGTGTCGAAAACATCGGCATCATACTGCTGGGTCTTGGCATCGGTATGCTGGGCACGGCAACCGGCAACAAGGCCATGGCAGCATTCGGCTTCGCGGGCGGGCTCCTCCATGTGTTTAACCACTCTTTGTTCAAATCATTGCTGTTCATGGGAGCCGGCGCAGTCATCCAGCAGACGGGGACGGCTAAAATTGATCAGCTCGGAGGGCTGATTAAAAAAATGCCCGTTACCGGTCGTACATTTCTCGTCGGTTCTATCTCCATTTCCGGTCTTCCTCCATTTAATGGTTTTATCAGTGAATTTCTAATTTATTATGGTGCCTTTCAGGGTCTGCAACTACAGGGTGCATCTTTTTTATTCTCCATACTGGCGATTATTTCCCTGGCTGTTATAGGTGGTCT
>MAXH01000235.1 GCA_001750925.1 Desulfobulbaceae bacterium S3730MH12 | reverse complement strand
GTATTAAAAATAAAGATAAAAGGTAAGATGGCTGTTCGGATATCATAAGCAAACCCCTGGATACCCGTGCGTATGGGATCACCCCCGGATATACCGGCAGCCGCAAAAGCCGCAAGCCCAACAGGGGGGGTATCGTCTGCCAGAATTCCAAAATAAAAGACAAAAAGGTGTACGGCAATAAGAGGCACGATCAGGCCGTTCTGAGCTCCGAGACTAACTATAACCGGTGCCATCAATGTGGATACAACTATATAATTTGCGGTGGTCGGAAGCCCCATCCCGAGAATAAGGCTGATAACAGCAGTAAAGACAAGTATCAGCATCAGATTACCGCCGGAAATAAACTCGACAAACTCGGTCATTACCAGACCAATTCCGGTGAGAGTTACAGTACCGACGACAATACCTGCGGCTGCAGTTGCCACACCAATACCAATCATATTTTTGGCACCGGCAACCATGCCGTCAATCATATCATTCCAACCACGTTTCGGTGCAAACTCTTCCCCTTGAAGCTTTCTGAAAAACCCTTTTAAAGGCCACTGGGTGAGAACGACAACAAACATCAAAACCGTTGCCCAGAAGGCGGAAAGAGATGGCGATAGACGTTCCACAGTGAGACACCACATCAATACCACAACCGGCAGGAGAAAATAATATCCGGCCTGTGCTGTTGAACCGAGATCAGGCAACTCATTTATTTCGGTACTTGTATCAAGTTCAGGTACTTTGCAAGCATACCAGAGAAGCAGCAGATACGATACCGCAAGAAGAATACAGACAACCCAGATGGTAGCATCTCCGGCAACAATCTTGATCCAGCCTAGCCCATAGTAAGTCACTCCTCCCATAATAATGATGGAGAGGATTGTAACAGTAAAACTGATCAGACTCTGAGGTAACGTCTTGGTCTTTTTCTTCTCCATTCCCTCCAGTCCCATCTTACATGCTTCCAGATGCACTATGTAAACAAGGGCGATATAAGAAATAACAGCAGGTAGAAATGCATGTTTAATTACTTCAAGATATGAAATTCCTACATATTCAACCATAAGAAAAGCAGCTGCACCCATTACCGGAGGAGTCAACTGGCCATTTGTTGAAGAGGCAACCTCGACAGCTCCTGCTTTCTCAGCACTAAAACCGACTTTTTTCATAAGCGGGATGGTAAACGTCCCGGTGGTGACAACATTTGCAATGGACGAGCCGGAAACAAGCCCGGTCATCGCTGAAGACACGACTGCTGCCTTGGCGGGTCCACCCTTGAGATGGCCAAGTCCGGCAAAAGCCGTCCTGATAAAATAGTTCCCGGCTCCTGCCGCTTCAAGCAGAGAACCAAAGAGAACAAACATAAAAACCATACCGGTGGAAACGCCAAGAGCAACGCCGTAAACACCCTCCGTGGTGAGCCAGTAATGGGACATTCCTTTTACCAGACTCGCCCCCTTATGGGCAATAACGTCAGGCATATAGGGACCGGCAAAGGTGTAGGTGATAAAGATTGCAGCCACAATCATAAGTGGTGGCCCCAGCGCTCGTCTGGTTGCCTCAAGAAGTAAAACCAGACCAATAACTGCGACAATAAGGTCCAGAGTTGTTGGATTGCCAGGGCGTTCCGCCAGTTGCGCGTAAAAGATGTAAATATAGGAGGAGCAGAAAGCAGCAATAAAAGCGAGGACCCAATCCTGAACAGGGATATACCTTTTGGGCGAAGATTTGAAAGTGGGAAAGGCGGTATATGCTAAAAATACTGCAAAGGCTAGATGAATCGCCCGGGCTTCAGTATCGTTAATGACAAAGAAATTGAGCATAAATGGCAGCGGAGAGGCATACCATAGCTGAAAAAGAGTCCAGCAGAGCGGCACAAAAAAGAGGACATTTCTGGAAATCTTTCCCTTGGGATTACGGCCACCCGTATCCGCTTCGGCTATCATTTCCTGCATATCTTTTTCTGGTAACGGAGTTTCGGTGGGGTTAGTCATATCGACGACTTCTCCTTCTATTGCTGAGAAATTCAGTGGCGATCACGAACAATGCCAGCTCGGTTTCTGTCGGAGGTGGCAGTCACACTGCAGATTTATTGGCGTGGCTTATACTAGGACAGGATCCTAGAAGCTGTTACCGGTGAGAAACCTGGTACAACAGGAGCCACATCCCGGAACATGGCTGGAGCGAAAACAAGGAGTGTGCAACCGCTGATGCGGTTGCACACTAAAACAAACGACTACATCAAACCTGCTTCTTTATAATACTTGACGGCACCATCGTGCAGAGGTGCAGAAAGACCCTCACTAATCATTGCTTTCTTATCAAGAGTAGCAAATGCGGGGTGAAGTTTTTTAAACGTATCGAAATTCTCAAATACAGCCTTAACGACCTGGTAAATAATTTCTTCAGATACATCCGAGGAGCTTACAAAGGTTGCAGCTACACCAAAAGTGTTGGTGTCGGCATCAGTTCCCGTATACATACCACCAGGAACAAAAGCTTTTTTATAATAGCTGTTATCGGCAACAAGCTTATCAATCTCGGGTCCTTCAACACTAACAATAACGGAGGCACAGGTTGTGGTAGCTTCTTTAATGGATCCACTTGGGTGACCAACGGTGAAGACCATTGCGTCAATCTTGTTATCACAAAGAGCTTTTGATTGTTCTGCAGATTTCAGCTCAGAAGCCAGTTTGAAATCTTTTTTTGTCCAGCCAAGAGCACCCATTACAACTTCCATAGTACCACGCTGACCGGAACCAGGGTTACCGATATTAACTCTCTTGCCTTTCAGGTCTTGGAAAGTCTTGATACCGGAATCGGCACGTGCGACAACGGTGAAAGGTTCTGAGTGAATAGAAAAGACGGCACGAAGTTTCTTGTTGGGCCCCTGCTTTTCAAACTTGCTGGTACCGTTATACGCGTGGAACTGCCAGTCAGACTGAGCAACACCCATATCAAGCTCACCTGCTGCAATGGTGTTCAGATTATACACAGAACCACCGGTACTCTCGACAGTAGCTCTCAGCCCATGCTCTTTCTTGCCCTTATTCACCAGACGGGCAATTGCTCCACCAGTCGGGTAATAGACACCCGTAACACCACCGGTACCAATAGTAACAAAAGTCTGATCTCCTGCCACCGCACTGGTCGCAGCGCCAAATGCGGTTACAAAACCAAATACGATAGCTGCCATCAAAGATACTTTTCGTTTCATACTTTTCTCCTTCATTTATGTTGGTAACTTTTCAGTCCCTGCAATATAGCAGAAATACCAAGGACATAAGAACACTCCACCTAAATAGGTACAAAGCGTTTTCCTAATGCTTTTTAACACACTGAAACAGGCTTAAGAACAAACCGGAATCATTTTTTCATGTCAATACAATTTGGCCAATATGTCAAGGGTTTTCAGAGCCTCCCATTGATTTTCACTATCTTTTCTCAAACAGCTTCAATGAATTTCTTTATCTCACTAGAGATGATATCTCAGTCATCTGAGAGAAGATAGAATTCAAGACAAGAGTGCTTACTGTTTTCAATCGTGGCAGAAAAAAAACTGCTATGGTAAATTGCCACGGTTCAAAATGGTTTATGCTGAAGATTTAAACCTTAAAAAAATGTACTGACGTACTGAGTAAAATGAGCATTCAAAAAATATACAAATATCCGGATCCTGTTCTGCGCAAAAAAACGGAAAAAATAACATCCTTTGATGAAGATCTTAAAAATCTTGTTGAAGATATGGTAGAAACCATGTACGACGCACCCGGTATCGGGCTCGCTGCCCCTCAGATAGGCCAATCAGTCAAGCTTATAGTTGTTGATATAACAGAAGACCCGGAGGGCGAAAAAAAGTACATGCCAATGATCAACCCTGAAATAATTGTTCATGAAGGGAAGCAATTGGACGAGGAGGGCTGTCTATCAGTGCCAGAACTCACCGCCAATGTAAATAGATATAAGGAAATATCAGTTTCTTATCAAGACCTTGAAGGAAAATCCAGGGAATTATCCACTGAAAATCGTTTTGCCGTTGTCCTGCAACATGAGATTGACCATATAAACGGTGTTCTGTTTCTTGATCATCTCAGTCCACTGAAAAGGAGTCTCTACAAGAAAAAAGTGAAAAAATGGTTGGTAAAATAATAGGAGACAGATATGTCTAAACCACCGTTGCGAATTATTTTCATGGGAACTCCCGACTTCGGCCTGCCAAGCCTCCAGGCGCTGGCTGACGGCCCGGACGATGTTGTGGCAGTTGTCACCCAGCCTGACCGGCGGAAGGGCAGAGGAAAAAAACTGACGCCGCCACCTGTAAAAGTGCTGGCTGAGGCCCTTGATATCCCGGTTCTGCAGCCAACAAAAATCAGGACGGAAGAATTTCGGAACGGGCTGCTCAGCTACCAACCGGATCTAATTGTCGTTACCGCCTACGGTAGAATATTACCTCCCTCCCTGCTTGATCTTACGCCAATGGGTTGCATTAATGTTCATGGCTCACTTCTGCCTCTCCACCGTGGCGCTGCCCCGATCCAATGGTCTGTAATCAAAGGCGACAAAGAAGTTGGAGTTACTATCATTCGAATGGATGAAGGTATGGATACCGGAGATATGCTGCTCCAGGCAAACATCACGTCCGCACCGGACGAAACAGCCGGTACTCTTTTTGACAAAATGGCACAACTGGGCAGTGAGACTCTGCTCAGAGCTATAAAAGGATTAAAAGATGGTACCATTGCTGCGGCTCAGCAGGACCATGATCAGGCTACTGCAGCTCCAATGCTGAAAAAATCTGACGGTTTAATCGACTGGTCAAAAAATGGCGAAGATCTCGAATGCCTTATTCGAGGCCTTGATCCGTGGCCGTCCGCCTTTTGTATTTATAAAGGTAAACGTTTACGTCTTTTCAGGCCGGAGGTTGTCTACAAGGAGAGCGATGCTCAACCTGGAATTCTACTGCAGGCTGACAAACGCGGTCTGCTGATTGCCTGCGGCGAAAACAGTCTTCTTATCAAGGAGGTCCAGCCGGAAGGAAAAAAACGCATGGCGGTTGAGGCTTTTCTCTGCGGCTGTTCCCTGGAACGGGGAGCACTCCTGACCCGATAACCTCCCTAATTTCCATATAGTGTTGTGACATCTATATCAAAAATTATGATTGGCTACGCCGACTGTTTCTCCGGCATCAGTGGAGATATGCTGCTTGGTGCCCTTATCCATTGCGGCATAGACCAGCATCTGCTCCGTAATGAACTTGACAAATTGGATCTGGGTGATTTTGAGTTCCGGGTGGAAAAAAAAAGTATCCAGTCCATCGGCAGCTGCAAAGTGACAATTTGCAGTAAGCGCAGACAGGAACTACGCACTCTCCCGGCGTTGTTGGATATCCTTGATCGAAGCAATCTTGACGATACCGTTGCCACCAGGTCAGCTGCTGTCTTTACTGCTATTGCCAAAGCTGAGGCTAAAGTACATAACATTGCGGTAGAAAAAGTCCATTTCCATGAGATAGGCGCTCTTGACACCGTTGTCGATGTTGTCGGTACCATAACCGCACTGCATCAGCTTGGAATACAAAAACTAATCTCATCCCCCCTGCCTCTGGGCAGAGGGTTTGTCAACTGTGACCATGGCAGGCTGCCCCTGCCGGCTCCGGCGGTATGCGAGATTTTACAGGACATTCCTGTTTATGGGGTTAAAATCAATCAGGAACTGGTCACACCGACAGGAGCCGCATTAATTCGCACCCTGGCAGATGAATTTGGCCCCATGCCGCCCATGACCATCACTGCCACCGGGTATGGTTCAGGCACCCACCTGCTGCCAGATGACCAGCCTAATCTATTGCGTATGATTATCGGTTATGCTCAACAGGTTGATGAGAACCAGGTCGTAGAAGTGATTGAAACCAACCTGGATGACTGGAGCCCTGAAATGTTTCCCTTTCTCACCGACAGGTTATTCGCCGGCGGTGCACTTGATGTCAGCCTGACCTCCATCCTGATGAAAAAAGGCAGGCCCGGTTTTACCCTCCAGGTCATCTGTTCCCCTGTTCATGCATTAGATCTAAAGCATATTATCCTGATTGAAACCAGTGGTATAGGGTTACGTTTTCGCACAGAAGAACGATACACTCTTGCCCGTAAGGAGGTCAGCATCGACACCTCCTGGGGAGAAATCAAGGCCAAAAAAGTTCAGACTCCCTCCGGTCCGGTGATATATCCGGAATATGAAGAATGTAAAAAAATTGCCGACCTGCATCATATTCCGCTGCAGGAGGTATACAATGAAGTGCGCTGCAAGCAGAAAAGGTCGGAGCAATGAATCAACTCATCATGGCCCTGGCAACAGGTTTTTATATTGGCATGATACCGAAGGCGCCGGGTACCTGGGGGTCTCTTGCTGCATTCCTTCCCTGGTTTTTGCTAAAAGATCTCCCCTTGCCGGCGTACCTTATCGTTTTAGCAACTGTTTTTGTCCTTGGTTTTTTCGTATCCGGTTCCGCCGAGAAAATTCTTGATCGCCCTGACGCCGGCCCCATTGTTATTGATGAAATCCTTGGAATGTTCATCACCCTTACCCTCGCCCCACCCCATCCTGCTGCCTGGATTCTAGGTTTTATTCTCTTCAGGATCTTTGATATCTTCAAACCCTTTCCGGTATCATGGTTTGATCAGCGAGTCCATGGTGGAATAGGTATAATGATGGACGATGTTATCGCAGGACTATACGCTCTGGCCTCACTGCAGCTGCTATGGTTTATTATCGGCTAAGTCCCATGCAGGCTGTAGGGGAGAAGAAACCGGTTGTTTTGTTCTTCCCTAGCAGCCTATCTACCTCTAGATTCACATGTTATCAGTCTTTTCCAGAACAAACACAATCGCCTTATATGAAATACCGATTAAAGCGACCCAGCCGACAAGTAAAAATGTAACCATGACCTACTCCTCATATAATTGTTTTGCTAATATGCTTTATCATCAGCAAGATCTTTCATATCGATTTTCCTGGAATCCATCTGACGCCAGACATAGATAACGTAACCAAGAACAAATGGTATCATAAATGCTACATAGGTCATCACCGTCAAGGTGTAGTGACTTGAGGAAGCATTATAGATAGATAGACTTGATTGCAAATCCACCTTGGACGGGTAAAAGGGAGTATTGTTAAATGCGGCGGTAAAGAAAATTGCCAGACCGACGAGAACCGTCCCCAGACCACCGAACCATATGCCGTTGGTTCCAGCGGCAAGACTTGTACGAAGAACACCCATAACAACCAGCACAACACCAACCAGCAGCATCCCGAGAACAGCAGGCATTGCCAGCAGATTCCCCAGATATTTAAAGGCGACCATGCTCACAACCCCGTTCTCATCAAAACCGTAGCCATCAATCACCAGCAGAGCTACCAGCACGTAGAGGAGAAATGGCAGGGAACAGAGAAAACTTGAAAGACAAGCCTTTCTCAGCCGCACCTCAAGCTCGGGAGTTTCTGTAAAATCTATATTATTTACCAGGTACATGGCGCCAAGAACCCGGGCATTGAATACCAGAAAGAGCCCGAGAGACAGATTAAAGAAAGAAAAAGCTGCTTCAAGACCCCTGAGCTCGTTGGCCCAGCTGACCTGATTCATGCTGTTTAAGGTAAAGTTCGAACCTGTAAAAAAGGTGCCAACCGCCGCACCGATGAGAAGAATACCAACCGACCCGTTAATAAAGAGAAACCCCTCATATACTTTTTCACCGAGAACGTTACCCGGTTTTGTACGATACTCATAGCTTACCGCCTGAACAATAAAGGAGAAAAGAATAAGCATCCACACCCAGTACGCACCACCAAAACTTGTGGCATAAAACTTAGGAAAAGCTGCAAAAAGAGCCCCGCCAAAAAGAACCAGGGTGGTAAAGGTCAACTCCCATTTTCTGCCAAGTGAATTGATCACCAGCGACGTTTCAATTTCACCCTTTGCCACCTGCCAGAGCAGAGTCTGACCGCCCTGAACAAAGGTCAGGAAAAGAAAGAGGGCTCCCACGACCGAGCAGATAATCCACCAGATCTGCTGTAGTGTTACCAAATCCAAATTACCAATCATTTTACACGCCCTCCTCCGGCCCTATTTTGATCTGCCTGAGCATAATTTTGATCTCCGCAAGTAGCAGTACACCAAACAGCACGAAGAACATAAAGAAAGTTGTTTTAACATGCCCCACTGCAATATCAGTTGTTGCCATTTTTACTGGCATTAAATCCTGGATAGCCCATGGCTGACGACCAACTTCAGCTACAACCCAGCCCAGCTCTGAAGCTGTTAATGCAAGGAAAAAAGAGAAAAATCCAATTACCAGCAGCCATGTCTTATCTTCCAGAGTTTCCTTATAGGAGAAATAGAGATAGAGCATCAGGAGTAGAATAAAAAATGAGCCAAGGTAAACCATGCCATGGAAGGAGTAATAGACAGTTGCTACCGGGGGTACAACCTCTTCCGGAGTATCAAGATAGCCAAACCCCAGATAGTCCTGATTCACCCTGAAACGCTCCGTTGCAGCCGCCTTGGCCTGTTCATCACCTGCTTTTCCTGCCTCTCTTATGGCAGCAAAATCTGCAATAGCAGCCTTTCCTTTCACCATCTTGTCGGCAACAGACATTATACCCTCAGACTCGTTACCGTAAACGAGATCTTTAATTCCGGGAACAAAACCGTTTAATTCACGTTTGGCCATAATTGATAATCCCTTTGGGATAGAGATTTCAAAGGCAAACGGTTCCTGTCCGTCACCAACTCTCTTACCGCTGGTCAATACCCCCAGGGCAACAATATCCGCTCCTCTTGCCCCTTCGTAGAGTCCTTCATATGCAGCCAGTTTCATGGGCTGAGTCCTGGCATTGTTAAAAGCTGACTCATCTCCGGTAAAAGCTGTAAACAGGGATGCAAGAAGGCCAAAAACCGAGGCTACAATGATCGATTTTTTTGCCATATCCACATGGCGACCTTTAAGCAGGTAATATGATGATATGGTAATTACAAAGAGAGAACCAACAACAAAACTTGAGCTGGTTGTATGGGTAAATTTGGCAATTGCAATCGGGGAGAAAAGTACTTCCCAGAAATTCTGCATCTCAAAGCGGGCGCTGTCAGGATTAAATGCCATCCCCACCGGATACTGCATCCAACCGTTGGCAACCAGGATCCAGAGTGCTGAAAGATTTGAACCTATGGCGACCATCCAGGTAGAAAAAAGATGAAATCCTTTTGAAGTTCGATCCCAGCC
>MAXH01000234.1 GCA_001750925.1 Desulfobulbaceae bacterium S3730MH12 | reverse complement strand
CGTCTCATATCGAATCCGTGCAGGTGGTATATGATCCTGAGAAAATCAGCTATGATGAGCTGCTCGATACATTCTGGCGGCAGATCGATCCCACTGATGACAGCGGTCAGTTTGCAGATCGCGGCAATCATTATCGTACAGCAATTTTCTACAGTAACAAAGAAGAGAAAGAGGTAGCTGAAAAGTCGAAAGAAAAACTTAATGCTGCGGAAGTGTTTGATAAACCGGTTGTTACCGCCATCGTGCCTGCAAAGAAGTTTTATCCGGCTGAAGAATATCATCAGGATTATTACAGAAAAAATGTAGCCCATTATTCAGCATATAAGATTGGTTCTGGTCGTGCCGGGTTTTTAAAAAATGTCTGGGGAGAGGATTCGGGTCACAAAGAATATATCAAGCCTGATGACAGTGTGCTTCGCACAACTCTTACTGACCTGCAGTATGATGTGACCAGGAAAGATGCAACAGAACCGGCCTTTAACAACACTTATTGGGATAACAAGGAAGCTGGAATCTATGTTGATATCGTCTCCGGAGAGCCTCTTTTCAGTTCTCTTGATAAGTTTAAATCAGGTACCGGCTGGCCAAGTTTTTCCCGCCCCCTGGTAAGTAAGAACGTTGTTGAAAAAAAGGACTCCAAATTTTTTATGGTTCGTACAGAGGTGCGCAGTACAAATGGCGATTCCCATCTGGGTCATCTTTTTGATGATGGCCCAAAGCCTACCGGGCTAAGGTACTGCATAAATTCGGCCTCCCTTGAGTTTATCCCGGTGAATGAACTTGAAAAGAGGGGATATGAAGAGTTTGTACCCCTGTTTGAGTAATTTGTTTTACAACGCCATCAATAGTTGCCGTTGAGAATATCCTCAACACGTTTCCCCTCGATTTCTGCGTCAAAAATTGTCTGCAGGAGTGGGGAAACTGTTTTTTCTTCTTCCTCCGTAAAGAGAAACCCAGGCAACGGTTTTGCCGTCAGGGTTCGCATGCGTGCTTGCATTATCATGCTGCTGCTCAAGTTCCGGGCAATTGCTTTAAACTCACTGATATCACACAGAGCAGGCAGGACATCCAGCATATTCCCCCAGTATTCCTTCTGGCCCAGGTGTTCGATGATTTGTGCTACAGCCGTTGCGGCTGCAAAATAATGATCCGGCACCAGAGCCGGGTTATCGGCTGTGCACGTTGTTTCGGAGATCATCATCCGGCAGCCAAATGGTCTTGCCGGATAGATCCGGCAGATGTTATCTTCGAGGAAAGGACAGGAGATCTGGCTGGAAACTCCACCGAAATCGACGTCCCTTTCCTGCAGGCAGGCCCGGGCAAAATCATTGGTACTCATTTTCGGGCGTTGATGGTCGCTGCTTTTTTGCAGTTTTTCAGCAAACCATTGCTCCATATTCCTTTCAAGAATAAACCGGAGTATGATCTCACCTTCCAATGCGGTGATTGTCACACCCCGGGTGCAGCAGACTGCACAACCTTTCTGACATGCCATTTTTTTGTTAGAGCTCCAGTCTGAAAAAATGGTGTAAATTATCTTTAGTATCTGATCTTTCATTGTTGATTAACCTCCGCTAACCTGGTCGCGAGTATGGCCAGGGTTGTATAGCGTAAAAATTTTCCGGTAAATACAAGAAGTGAAAAGCGCACAAATCCAATTTTAAATATTCCGGCGAGCAGGCAGAGCGGATCTCCCACAATCGGCAGCCATGAGAGAAGCAGTGACCATGAGCCATATTTTTTGTAGATACCTTTTGCCCTGACCAGCTCTGCATTGCTGATACGAAGCAGTTTGCTAATAATAAAATCCGATCCATATATTCCAATAAGATAAGTGGTACAACCCCCCAGGTAATTGCCGATAGTTGCCGTAATAACGGTATGGCTCGGAGAAAAACCAGTCATGATCATCACCATCAGCAGCCATTCGGAGCCAATGGGCACAACTGTTGCGGCCAGAAAACTAAGAATAAAAAGAACGGCAAGAGATGGCTCAAGGCCGAGATTATATAGCAGTTCCATAGATAAAGATACTGTTGTCAAAAGGTCGTTGTCTGATACCTGAATCTTGTAAGATTGTCAACAGTAGATGGTGCAGAGAAATTTCTGATGGGGTATCTTGACCGGAGGAAACGTTGGTGGAACTGCGGGGATGTCAGGTCTTAAGAATGTGAGAGGTTGTTATGTATAGTACTAAGCAATTCAGGGGCTGGTTGATGATGATCTGCATTGTGGCTTTTGCCGCCTTAATGCAATCCTGCCCGGCGAGAGCAGAGAGTGAGTTTGAAAAGTGGATATCTAACTTTTATGCGACCGCTTCCCAGGAAGGTATAAGCAGACAAACCTACGATACAGCCTTTTCAGGGATCACGGCTCCTGACCCGCTGGTTCTGAAAAAAGCCGCATATCAGGCAGAATTCACCACAAAAATATGGGACTATCTGGATGCAAGGGTAAATCCTTTGACGATCAGCAAGGGGATAAGTATGGCTGACTCTTATGGAGAACTACTCAAAAGAGTTGAGAGTCGATTTGGCGTTAAACCGTCGGTGCTGCTCGCCATATGGTCTATGGAATCAAGCTATGGCGAGGTTTTGAAAAAGACGACCCGACTGCATTATGTCCCCCAGGCCCTGGCAACTCTGGCATACGGTGATAAAAAGAGGCAGAAGTTTGGCCGAACCCAGCTGGTGGCGGCACTGAAAATTCTCCAGTCAGGAGATATTGACAGAGAGCATTTTCTGGGCTCGTGGGCTGGAGCTATGGGGCACACACAGTTTATCCCGACGAGCTATCTTGCCTACGGGGTGGATATGGATGGCAATGGCCGCCGTGATATCTGGAACTCTATTCCCGATGCCCTGGCAACAGCCGCCAGTTTGTTGCAGAAAAACGGCTGGCGTAAGGGAAATACATGGGGATATGAGGTGATAGCTCCAACAAGTGGTGCCAGGTATAAAGATGAGACAAAAACCCTGGCCCAGTGGCAGAAATTGGGTTTTGTTCGTCCGAAAGGAAACAAGTACCCTCGGCCCGGCGACAACGGCGTGCTGAAAATGCTTGCCGGACCGGAGGGGCCGTCGTTTTTAATGTTGAAGAATTTTTATGTGTTGAAACGGTATAACAATGCGAATGCTTATGCCCTTGCGGTTGGCCTTCTGGCCGACCGGCTGGCGGGGGGCGGCGGTATGGTACAGGGTTGGCCCAGACCTGCGGGAGCACTGGACATTTCGCAAAAATTTGAAATACAGGAAAGACTGAAAAAACTCGGCTACTATTCCGGGGAGGTTGACGGAAACATAGGAAAAGGGTCGAGACAAGCGATCCGCAGGTTCCAGTTCGAGGCAAGCCTGGAGGAGGATGGTATGGCAACTCTGGCGTTGCTTGAGAAACTGCGAAAATGATTTGATATAACGAGAAAAAAATAATGGCAAAGGATCCGCATACTGAAAAAGGTGAAATACCATATCAGCAAAACCGGGAGCTGGAACTGATAAGCTGGATGGGACGAATCTTGAATTCCATCCTTGATTTAGACCAAATCCTCACGGTTTTGCTGAGTGAAATCCGGAACCTGTTGAATGTTACTGGAGCTTCTATCTGGTTGAAGGACAAAGAGAGTGGGGACATTATCTGCCGGCAGGCAGCCGGCATTCATGTCGAAAAAGTGCGCGGTTATCATCTTAAACAGAAAACCGGAATTTCCGGCTGGGTGTCAGCTTCAGGTCAGAGTGTTATTGTCTCCGACACACGTGAGGATTCTCGTTATGACAGCGGAGTAGAGCACAAGATGGAGATCGAATTCAGATCTATGCTCAGTGTGCCGCTGTTTGCAAGAGGTGGTACAATAGGGACTATTCAAGTAGTGGATATGGCCCCGAATCGGTTCAAAACCAGTCATCAGACCTTACTCGAAACATTGGCTGGTAACGCCGCTGTGGCAATTGATAATGCCCAACTGTTTAGTGATCTTAAGAAACAGACCGATATGCTCCTGGAAACCAACATTAAGCTCGAGCGGGAGATCGACCTGCGCAAAAAGGTTGAAGCCAAGTTGCTTAAGTACAAGCAGCAGCTTGAAAAAAAAGTGAAAAGGCAAACTGTTGAACTTGACCGGAGCTGGAAGGCCCTGGCTGATCCTAAAGGGACTATCAAAGTGGAGCATCGGTTCGGGAAAATCATCGGCAGAAGTGAGCCGATGCAGACGATTTACACCCTCATCCAGAATCTGGCCAATGTCTCGGCCACAGTGCTCATTACCGGTGAAAGTGGAACCGGCAAGGAGCTGGTGGCCGATGCGCTCCATGCGAACAAACAACGTAAAGACCATCCTTTCGCCAAGGTCAATTGTTCGGCGCTGTCTGAAAGTGTGCTGGAAAGCGAATTGTTCGGTCATGTGAAAGGAGCGTTTACCGGGGCTTATAGAAACAAAATCGGTTGGTTTCAGAAGGCGGCAGATGGGGTTATTCTCCTCGATGAAATCGGGGATGTCTCGTTGGACTTTCAAAAGCGGCTGCTGCGGGTTCTTCAGGAGCGCGAATTTGAACGTCTGGGTGATACAACAACTTTGTCCATGGGTGCCCGTGTCATCGCAGCAACCAATCAGAACTTGATGGACAGGGTTAATAAGGGTGAGTTTCGTCAAGATCTTTATTACCGTTTAAAGGTAGTGGAAATCAAGCTGCCGCCTCTGCGCGAGCGAATGGATGATCTTCCTTTGCTGATCCATCATTTTCTCAATAATATCAATGATGATCTTAATAAGAAAATTGAAGGCGTTTCTCCGGAGGTGCTCCACATTTTGATGGCTTATCACTGGCCGGGCAACGTCCGCGAACTGCAAAATACGCTGGAACATATCTGTATTTTCTGCAAAAACAGAACCATCGTCGTGGATGATCTTCCGTTGGATTTTCCTGGCCATGACAACCTGTATGACCAACAACATTCACACACCCTGCCGGACAACAAGGAAACCCTGCTAAAGGCACTCGAACAGGTCAAGTGGAATAAAACCCGTGCCGCCGAAATTCTTGGCATCAGTCGCCGGACGCTGTATCGCCGATTGAAAGAGTATCAGATCTGATTTCTGCCTATCCCTCACTACCCACCATTTTTACTTGAATCAATATATTAACTGTGCCATGGCACATACCTCGTGGCACAAATTGTGCCATGGCACAGGTACGGCCACTATCCCTTCCCCCAATTAAAATTTCATATCTGCCATTATTACAGATGCTTAATTGAATTAATTCAATATGGTATACACCTTGCAAAAAAATGGCAAATGCTTGCTTCATTTTTCACTCATCATCTCGTTCAACAGGAATCAAACCATTTTCGAGAAAGGGGACGGATATGGAAAAACTTAATGACGATCACATCCGGTCAGGCCATGAACAATCATTCGATCATCTCATCTACCACCCGGCTTTTCGCCATCACCCGACTTACCGGGAGATTTATGAGTCCATCAACCACCGGGATGACTTCAACGAATCACAGATTTTCTATCTGAGCCGTCTTATTGAGAGAAAGCTGAAATCATTCGATCCCAGGCTTAACGCAGATGATCTTACCCAGAAACCATATCAAGCGTTCAATAAATAAGACAGGCAACAGGGGTTAATATCATCATACTCAACGGCTTTACAGAACATTTAAGTCCAGTGAGTTTATATCCTGGGAGAGGGGGAGATGGAAAAGATCACACACAAAGAGGAACGTCGCCGGTATCCACGTTTTAAAGTACAGGGAATGGTCGTCACTGCGGCATGTCAGCCTTCCCCGCCATTGGGGTCTATTAAAAAAATGAGCCAGAGTGGACTGATTTTCCACTACTGTGAGGATAAAAACAGCCGGGTGGATCACCGGGAAATAGACATCATCTGGGCAGATTATGTGAGCATGCATCCTCTGGAAAAAAAACCGGGTAAGTTTAAGTCGAATGTTTCTTATGTGGCCACACATCACCTGAAAAAAATACCCGTCCAGGTTGTATCTGATCTGTTGATTGAAAACGGGAGGGAAGACGACGAATCAGCCACCCGCCGGCAAGCTGTAGCTTTTGGCAATATGACGCTTTTTCAGGAAACCCAGATCTACCGGTTGATCAACAACGCACGAAGAACTATCCCCATCCATAGAGATACGGCAAGACTTGAGCATATCAGGCAATCGGAGGAGTTACAGCTGAAATACAGATCAGGACCTGTTGCCTTCATCAGGAATTTCTTCATGCAAACCATTCAAGACGAAGCCAAATGGCTGGACAATCAGGAAGACACTATCTTCAAAAAGATCCCTTTCTATTAAGTGGAGTTGATCCGTATAGCGCCTGAATTTGAATATTAATCTTTGCTCCCTGGAGGTATGACATGTCTAATTTTTCAGATATTATAACTTATGCCTGGTTGTTCCCGGTTACCAGCCAGATTCTTCTTCCCCTTGGGTTGCTTGCGATCTGGCTGATCAGCAGGAGTGCCAAAAAATTATTCTGAACATTCTTGATGGCATCGTAATAACTCAACTTTGCAAAACTTTCGTCATTCCCGCGCAGGCGGGGATGATGAGGCAGGGTTCTTTTCCCACGATAATCACCATCTGCAAACTCTTCTTTTCTTTTAATTTTCTCTCAAAACAGGTAATAACTTAGGGAGATCTCTCCTTTCCCTTCATTATGACTTGTGAACTGGTGAGAAAAAGATGAAAACTCCTTTAAAGTCCCTTCGGGCGATCAACCCATTTTTTCTCACATGTTCTACTATAGTTGTTGTTGTCACGCTCTTTCTCTACCGCAATACCTTTATCGATTTTGTCGAATCGAAAACCTACGATTTTCGTTTAATATCAAGGGGCAGGATTGAGCCCTCGCAGTCAATTGTGTTGGCTGTTATAGATGAAAAAAGTATCGCTATGGAAGGTCGTTGGCCGTGGCCCCGATCTAAAATTGCAGATCTGGTAGATATCCTGTCCCGGGACGGAGCCAAAGTAATCAGTTTCGATGTCGGTTTTCTGGAACCCGACGAGAATACCCAATTTGAGTTTATCGATCGAATTGAGCATCAGCTTGACACTCTTGATATCCATAGTGTTCCCCTTACCAATTTCATCACTGAAAGCAAAAAAAACGCCAATAATGATCGTGTCCTTGCTGAGGCTATCTACAATTCCACTGCTAAAATTGTCCTGGGCTATTTTTTCCATATGAACGCCGCCGATCTTGATTACCGGCTCGAAGCCGAAAAAATCGAGCAGCAGATCGCGCGCATCAACAGATCAAAATACCCCCTGATCCTGCATAACGGGGATGAAAAGGAAACCCGGTTCATCCAGGCTTATGCACCGGTGGGTGATCTGGATATTTTAGCCGCATCAACCGACGCGGCAGGGTACTATTCGGTGAGAAGCGATCCGGACGGTGTCATTCGCTGGATGCCGTTGATTATCCAGTGCGGTCAGGATATCTATCCCCCTTTGTCGGTGGTGAGTGCCTACCATTATCTGGATCGGCCCCGGTTGATGGTTGAAGTCGATGAACAGGGGGTGGAAGGTATCAGGATGGGACAACTGTTTATTCCCACTGATGAAACGGGGCAGCTCCTGATTAACTATCTCGGCCCGCCAAAAACGTTTCCCCATATCTCCATCAGTGACATTTTAGGCGGTGGGGTGCCCAAAGGAACCTTTAAGGATAAAATCGTCATTGTCGGTGGCACTGCCGCGGGAACGCACGATACGAGAAGTACGCCCTTTGCGCCGCTTTATCCCGGTGTGGAAATTCATGCCACGGTAATTGACAATATCTTGACAGCGAAATTTATGGTCAAACCCAGGTGGACACTTATTTATGACCTGGCAGCAATTATTATGCTGGCAGTACTGGCCGGTCTTGCTCTGCCCCGTATTGGGCCCCTGAAAGGTCTCCTGCTCGTTGCTGCCCTGTTCTATCTCTACATCTTTTTTGCGTACTGGTTTTTATTCCATTTTAAACTCTGGCTGAACATTGCCTATCCCCTGCTGGCCCTGATCTTTAATTACACAGTTCTCAGGGTGCATGGCTATATAACAAAAGACAGGGAGAGAAAAAAGATCCAGGGAACATTCAAGCAGTATGTCGCTCCCCTGGTAATCGAAGAGATGATTAAAGACCCTTCCAAACTGAAACTGGGGGGCGAGGAAAAAGAGTTGACGATCCTGTTCAACGATATAGCGGGATTTACCAGCTTATCAGAGCGCCATAGCCCTACAGAGATGGTCAGTATGCTTGGCAGCTACTTTGAAAAAATGACAGAGGAAATTTTCAGTAATCGGGGCACCCTGGAAACCTACAGGGGGGATGGGTTTATGGCCATCTTCGGTGCACCCGTTGAAAGGGAGGACCATGCCAAGAAGGCCTGTGATGCCGCCCTTGCCATGCAGAACAGGCTCATCGAACTGCAAGAAGGATGGGCAAAGACCGGTCATCCACTGTTGACCGCCCGAACAGGTATAAACACAGGCCCCATGCTTGTGGGCAACCTCGGATGCAAGTATCGGTTCGTTTACGGTGCCCTGGGGGACAATGTCAATCTTGCCTCACGCCTGGAAGGGCTAAGTAAGGAGTACAATACGGAGATTCTCATTGGTAATAATACCGCTAATAAAGTCGGGGATTCCTTTCTGCTGCGTGAAATTGATCTGGTGCGGGTCAAGGGCAGGGAAGTCCCCGTTCGAATTTATGAATTACTGGCCAGAGCCAGCACTCCGTTGTTCGCAGACCGGGAGGAGGCCGATGGACTCTATTCTTCCGGCCTGGAGGCTTATCGGCATCAGGCCTGGAGGGAGGCCCTGGCCTATTTCAACCGGGCTCTATCTGTCCGGAAGGATGACGGTGCTGCCAAAACCATGGCTGCGCGTTGTAAGATCTATCAGGGAACACCCTATAAGGATAACTGGGACGGAGTCTTTGAACAACCAAATTGGTAAAAGGCAGAACCTGTCAATGTTCTGCCTTATTTCTTGAGGGTATGAACTTTCATCTACAATATATTCTGCCGCCAATTATATAACATCTTGAGTTACATTT
>MAXH01000233.1 GCA_001750925.1 Desulfobulbaceae bacterium S3730MH12 | reverse complement strand
CGTAAGGTGGTGGGTGAAGGTGTCTGCGAGTTGAATGAAGTGAAAACAATTACACGTTGTGGGATGGGTTCTTGTCAGGGACGAATGTGCGGCCCGGCCTTAGGAGAAATTGTTGCTGCGGAAATAGACAGCTCTGTTCCCCGGGCAGGGCTACTGACCATCCGTCCGCCCCTCAAGCAGGTACCTCTTCAGGAAGTTGCAGCAATGGAGATAGAGACAGGGGGCGTCGATCCGGCTAACCTTTTTAAAAACCAAAGCAGCAAAGTAGGACATTAGGAGCTAATTATGAGCAGTATCACTCGAATGGAAACAACTGGACGGATGAGCAAAATTGTTATTCACAATAATACCGTATACCTGTGTGGGCAGGTCGGCGACACTTCAGAGAGTCAGATTTCTGTTGGCAGGCAGACAGAAAATATGCTGTCCAAAGTAGACTCTTTACTCGAACAAGCCGGCAGCGGACGGGACTTGATCCTTTCGGCGACAATCTATGTACGCGACATGAAGGATTTTGCTGAAATGAATACGGTGTGGGACACCTGGATTCCCAAAGGACATGCGCCGGCCCGTGCTTGTGTAGAGGCTCGAATGGCACGACCTGACCTTCTGGTGGAGATCTCAGTGGTTGCAGCTGTAAAATCGTAAAAGTAGCATTACACCATTATTGCGCATCAAAGGAGAAGAGAATGGAAAGATTCTTTAAATACACACTGCCACTGCTGATCAGCATAGTTGCGGCAATGCAATTTTACCAAGTTCTGATGCGGTATGTTTTTGAACTCCCTGTCATGGGTCTTGATGAACTGCTTGTTTATCCAACGCTGTGGCTCTATATCCTCGGGAGTGTGAATGCATCAAGAGAAGATACCCAAATCAAGGCTAATGTCCTTGACGTCTTTTTGAAGACTGAGAAATCCCGCCTAATTGTTCGTGTTATTGCCGACTTCATGGCAGTGACAGTTTCCAGTTGGCTCACCTACTGGGCATGGGATTATTTCAAATATGCTAAGCGCGTATGGAAGGAGAGTCCTACCCTATACATACCAACATTCTACGCCGAGTGTGCACTGTTCATCGGCCTTGTACTTATGACTGGTTACAGTGGTTGGTATTTAATTAAAAATGTAAGCCGGCTTGCTCGATCTCCTCAAGCCGAAAAAGGAGTTTAATATGGATATCGTAACCGTTTCACTCCTGGCATTGGCTACGCTTGTTATGATGCTCAGTTTTGGAGTTCCGTTGCCATATTGTTTTGGTGGTGCTTTGATGACCATGTGCTTCTTAGGAGACGCAGGCATGGAAGGTACTATGGTGTGGGGCTATTCCCAGCTCGCTAATCCTGTTCTTCTCTGCATTCCACTTTTTGTCTTTGCCGGTACAATCATGAGCGAAAGCGGCATAGCCGCCAGTTTGTTGAATTTTGTAAATGTCTTTGTCGGTCGAATACGAGGTGGGCTTGGTGTTGTTGCTTCAGTAAGTTGTGCTATTATCGGTGCAATTTCAGGAAGTGGCCTTACCGGTGTCGCTGCTACCGGACCATTGCTAATCCCTGAAATGGCTGAGAAAGGTTACCCTCGGGGATATGCAACAGCTCTGGTGGCAAACTCTTCAGTCTTAGGCTTACTTATTCCACCTAGTGTTACCATGATTATCTATGGCTGGGTAACAGACACCTCTATTCTTGCCTGTTTTCTAGCAACTCTTGGGCCAGGGCTGCTGATTACTTTTCTTTTTTGTGTTGTCAATTTGGTAATGGCAAGAAAGTTCCCTCTAAAACTTGATCCGCCATCTACAAAGAAAGAAATAATACGAGATGGGCTGAGCAAGACCAGTAAAGCAATTCCGGCGCTCATAATGCCGCTTATCATTCTTGGCGGAATATACGGTGGTATCATGACACCAACCGAGGCAGCAGCTGTTGCGGTAATTTACGCGATTCCTGTAGGATTCTTGATATATAAGGGGTTGACGTGGGAGAGCTTTCTGAGAGCCGCAAAGACTTCCGCCACCGCAGTTGGCGCTATCATGATAATGATTGTATTCAGCCTGATGCTCAGTCAGATCTTCGTCATGGAAGATGTTCCTCAGGCTCTTGTACAAGGAATTTTTACCATCACCGAGAATAAGGTTCTGCTACTTATCCTGATCAATTTTCTGCTGTTTTTTGTCGGCATGATTGTCAACGATATAACAGCAATCATCCTTATCGCACCTCTTTTACTTCCTTTAATGGAGGCGATTGGAGTCTCGCCAATTCAATTCGCTGCCATCATGGGCGTGAATACTGCAATGGGTGGAGTCACGCCACCGTATGCATCTATTCTGTACCTGGGTATTCGGATTGGTAAAGTTGAATTTTCAGAAGTTATTAAACCCGCAATGATTCTCATTGTATGCGGCTATGTGCCAGTCGTTTTTTTAACGTCCCTTTGGCCTGATTTGTCTCTGTTTTTTCCGAGAATCTTTGGCTATTAATCAACAACACCTAACAGGAGTACAAAATGAAAAAACGTTTTATGGTTAGTGTTTTCGTTCTGGTGGCCAGTATGGCTTTGGTGGCAGGAAGTCTTCATGCCAAAACATTAAAAATTTCACATGTCAGACCTCAGGGAACCGCAATCGACAAGGATCTCCGCTGGTTCTCCGACACCTTAAAGGATGTCTCCGGCGGAAAAATTAAAACAAAAATCTATCCCGCGAGTGCTCTTGGCGATTATACGATTGTCCAGGAAAGAGTCGGACTCGGTGCTGT
>MAXH01000232.1 GCA_001750925.1 Desulfobulbaceae bacterium S3730MH12 | reverse complement strand
TCACCACAAAGCCCATGAACCTGTCAGCAGAACATAGATTCCCAGAACCAGGTTGCTGGTACCATGAGCCACGATACAGAGCCATAAATCTTTTTTCCAGTACAGTAAAATATTGAGCAGGATACAATAGATTGCTGCAGCAAACCATTCCGGATGGGCCAGGGTAAAAAGCATCACAATCCATAAAAAAGATCGAAGAGTAAAGACACCTATCGGCTGCTCCTCCCAATCTGCTGAAATCACCCATCGTAAAAGAAATCCCCGCCAGAAAATTTCTTCAACCACAGGCACAAGCAGAGCCAGTCCCAGAAAGCGAGCCAAAATAAACAGCCATCTGAAAAATGGTCCATCAATTTCTACAAATGGATTAAACCCCAACCGAGGGTCAGGCTGCAGCCAGGCAGGAAGAAGTGAGATAACAGCTTCGTCGAGGTGGGAGTTGGAGAGCAGTATCCAGATAAATATACCGACAAGCCCTACAATAATGCCTGGTGCTACATTTCTATGTGGTTTGAATAAGTCTCTGCCACTGAGGAGATAAATGGTCGCCCCACTCACCATGATTACCGTGGCAATATAGAGCCAGGGGTAAAATTCACTATAACTCGCAGCAACCTGGCTAAAGAGAAGATAAAGGACAAAGGGAACTATATACGGAATCATGCCGCATTTTTTTGCATTAGAATCCATAAGCCCCCGTTGTGTGCCTTTTAAAATAGCTTATTGGTTCTTCTACCCACCAAAGGAGTACTAACACCCCTCCCGACCCCTTTCCTTCCGGATAGCACATGATTTCATAAAAAAACTAAAAAGGCTGTCCAAACATTACCCAGCCAGCAGAACCCTCATCTGAGACAGCATAATCAAACCGAACCACTGCACCTGCCATCATTGCCCGGAAGCCAAAACCTACATCTCCCTTCCAGTCGGAGAACAGGTCGGAATATTCATCAGCCACACGTCCCCCTTCAACAAACGCAACAAGCTGCATCCAGTCCATTTTCAGCCACCTGAGCCAGGAGACTTCCCCTATTGGATTCCATTTGGGAGTATAGCGATATTCGGCTGTTGTATATAAAACGGATCGATCATTAAACCTGTTGTTGGGATAGGCACGGAATCGATAAAAGCCACCGAGTTTTGCGCCTTCAAGAAAGGGAGGATTATGGGAAATAATTTCATCCCCGTTTTCATCGACGGATGTTTCCCAGGAGGGTGAACTTCCGGTCCAGAGATTTAACGCAACCACTCGCTGACGTGCATGATCAGAGGAACCGAAGGAAAAATATTTACTTGCTTCAAATTGTAAAAATGTCCAGGTTTCTTCCGAATCGAGCCAGGCAAAATCTTTGGTGAAAGAGAGGTACTGGCTGCTGCCCGTTGAAGGATTGGAATAAAAATCTGTATTATTGTAGAGAAGACCAAACTCCAGAGGATGCATAGTACCTTCAAGATCCCCCACCTTCGTCTCATAGGTTTGATAGCGATTAAACTGCCTCAACAGCAGCACGGTGGCTCCGGATGCCAGCGGGTTCCACTGCTCCCCACCAGTTGCCCCCGACGCCAGTATACCGTTTTTCAATTTATACGTAGCCATTCCACTATCACTCATTGCACCAATGGGTAAAACATACTCCAGTTTCATTTCCCACCAGTTATCATCACCTTCTTTCTCAATAAAGTCATCTTTGTCTGAATCATTTGACCCGGCCCGAGTTCCATGAACAGGGTTCACCTCCGCATATGCCTTCTGTCTCGGATAGTGGCCCGCTGACCCTATTGCAGAAAAATAAAACCGATCCGAAGATGGTAACACCGCAAGGTCCCACATACCCAGTACTAAACCATAGGCTGAATCAGCACTGCCGAAAAGAGCTCCGGCAAGCAATAATTGGTCCTGAAAGAATCCTTTTCTCAAACCGCCAACCCCGATAGTTGTTCCCATCGAATCTGAAGGAAAAGCATACGGCAGGATGAGAGTTTCCTGACCACCAGCTCTAGGATTTTCTTCACGAACCGATGAAAACTTCATGGATGCATTCGGTTTCCCCTGAGAATTTGGCGCCTGGATCAGCACCAACAGGCAGGAAATTAACACTATGCATACGACTCCGTTACGGTATTTCATCCTTGTTATCCTCGAATTGGAATTTGATAACATCTATCAATCACGACATTGTCCAAAAAATTGCCCAAAAATATTACTTCTTACCTCGTAAATCCTACACTTTTTTTTTGCTTTTGTAAGAAAAAAAGTGGTTGTAGCATACTTTCGTTTTTCGGTGCAATCCGGTTGGAAAGCCGCTGTCTGATCCAGTTTATCTGTACATTCTGCACCCATCTGTTTGTCCGAAATTCTTGACTTTTCCCTCTCTTTTCGTCTATAATAAAGTAGTGGAATTGTTGTTTCATTATTGTCAAAGCGAGTTCAAAGATATGCAAGGATCCCAACCATGCCCGAACAGATCGCTTTTATTTCCACCCGTTTTGCCGGGACAGACGGCGTCTCCCTGGAGTCTGCCAAATGGGCGGAAGTCCTGTGGCAGGATCAGCTTGTCAGTCATTGGTACGGCGGTGTGCTGGATCGCGACAGCAACGTCTCCATGTGCGTGCCCGAAGCCTATTTCGGCCATCCTGAAAACCAGTGGATCAATGACCGCGTATGGGGCCATACTCATCGCGCCCCGGATGTCACCCGCCGCATTCATGACCTGACGGAATACCTCAAAGGCACGCTGTACGATTTTGTAGATCAGTTTGATATTACCCTGCTCATTATTCAGAATGCTCTGGCCATACCTATGCACCTGCCTCTTGGTATGGCACTCACTGAGTTTTTGTCGGAAACAATGATGCCGGCCATAGCTCACCACCATGACTTTTACTGGGAACGAAGCCGGTTCCAGGTCAATAACGTACCGGATTTCCTGGACATGGCTTTCCCACCCCGGGATATCCATCTCCAGCATGTAGTGATCAATCAAAGTGCCCGGGAAGAACTGGCATTGCGCAAGGGCATTTCATCCATGCTTGTGCCCAATGTGTTTGATTTTGACCATCCCCCCGATGAGACCGATGACTATGGAGAGGATGTCCGCAGGGAGATGGGGCTTGAGCCCGACGATAAGTTAATCTTGCAGCCGACCCGGATTGTTCCGCGTAAGGGCATCGAGCACTCAATTGCACTTGTGCAGCGGTTAAAAGACAAAAGATGCAAGCTGATTATTTCCCATTCCGCTGGGGATGAGGGCTCCGATTATCCTGAACAGATGGCAGAACTTGCACAGTCTGAGGGAGTTGACCTCCGTTTTTTTGGCGATCGTGTAGGGGATCATCGTCATGTTAATGGGGATGGTAAGAAAATTTATGTGCTGCATGATCTCTATCCCCATGCTGATCTTGTCATGTACCCAAGTATTTATGAGGGATTCGGCAATGCTCTGCTGGAGGCGTTTTACTTTCGTGTACCGATCATCGTGAATCGCTATCCGGTCTGGGTGCGGGATATCGAGCCCAAAAACTTCCGAGTCCCTGTAATGGATGGCTTTGTCAACCGAAAAATTGTTACAGAGGCTCACCGCCTGCTTGACGATAAGGAGTACCGCAGGAAAATGGTTGACCACAACTATAACCTTGCAAAAAAATTTTACGGGTACCCCATTCTACATTACTGCCTGCAGACACTGTTCAGTAATGTAAAATTCGGCATGTAACAAGCCCTGTCCTCCCACCTGTCAACATTGAACTGGAGGTTGGTATGATGTGGAGATTACTTAAACCGTTTAAAGAAAGTTTAAGAGCCAGTCTCGAAAAATTGTATGGAGACCAGCAGCTCGACCGGCTCCTTGAGCGATTGTCCCTGATCGCCGGGCGATACAATTACCTTGAAAAAAGCTGCAGTACGG
>MAXH01000231.1 GCA_001750925.1 Desulfobulbaceae bacterium S3730MH12 | reverse complement strand
TATACGGGCAGCATATTCATTAGCGTCTCTGTTTCTGCCCATTTTCTGATACAATGTGGCAAGGGTTTCATAGACAGAAAGCTGGTGCATCTCGTTCCTGTCATTACCCTTCTCCAAAATCTTTTTAGCAAGAAGCAAGGACTTTTCTGCCTCCCCATATTCATCAGAAGATATATAAAGCGTCGCAAGATTATGATAACTCTGGGCAACCGCCGGATGCTCTTTACCCGCCGTTTTTTCCCAGATAGCGATCGATCGTTGGAGACATTCCCTTGCTTTTGCAATCTTCCCCTGCTCCCTGTACAAAACAGCTAGATTATCCAGGGATTGCGTTATAGCTGGATGATCGTTGCCAAATGTTATTTCTCTTATTTTCAACGCTCGTTTATGCTGCTTTACAGCCAGGGTCTGTTCCCCCCGCATGTTATGCAGTACACCCAGATTATTGAGAGACTGGGCAACTGCAGGATGATTGGAACCAAACGTTTTCTCCCGTATAGAAAAAGATGTTTGCAATAGAGGCTGCGCGAGTTCAGCTTGCTCACTGTTAAGATAGAGTTCGGCCAGACTGTTCTGGGTCTGGGCAACTGCGGGATGGGTTTCCCCCAATAAGGATAGATATATTGCCAATGCCTCCTTCCACATAGGTTCTGCCTTATCATTATTGCCGGCAGCACCATGCAAAGCGGCCAGTTTCTCTAATGTTTCAGCAAAATCAGGATTATCAGTAGAATTGGAAGCTTTAAAAATAGTCACAGCCTGGTTGAGCAGTGGTTCTGCTACCTGGGAAGTACCACTTACCATATAGATTCCGGCAAGATGGCTTAAAACAGCTGCAAAAGCAGGATGTGTCACACCGAGACTGTTCTCATAAATGACCAGTGCCCGTCGGAGTCTCTTCTCTGCAGCCTCCAGGTTACCGCTCTGCTGTTCAATAGCAGCGATACCTTTCAATATCGGCCCAAGATCAGGATCATCTTTCCCCTGACTTTTCTCTGTCAACTCAAGGGCCCGCTCCAGCTGCAACTTTGCTAAAGCCGGTTCTCCCATCCCCTGGTATATGACAGCCAGGGTATTAAGACCCATTCGAAGATCAGATTTTTGCTCCTCACCAATATCAAGAACCCGCTTCATACAGGATTCAGCATCATTAAAGCGTTGCTGACTTATATAGAGCTCTGCCAGATTCCCCAGGGTATCTGCTACTTCCACTGAAGATTTTCCATGTGCGGTTTGACTGACCTTTAGAGACCGCTTGAGAGTCTCCTCGGCTTCTGCATAATTCTCCAGCAGATGATACAATTCTCCAAGATTATTTAACGAGACTCCAATATCAGGATGATTCTCACTCTTCTCCTGCATGACCAGATCTAAAGCAGCTTTAGCAGGTTCAACCGCCTGCTGGTACTGACCATTTTGGATCAGAGTTACAACCTTCCGGTTCAAATCATCCCATTTATCGCTCATCATCTCTTTCCTTCTCTGACCCGACTAGTCGGAAAACTTTCAGTCTCGCTGGATAAGTACCTTGGAAGTAAATGGAACAATATAATTTCAAAATATACTCTCTAGTTTCTTGTTTTTTATGACAGAAGTTCAGGAGTAAGGTACTAATGGCTAAATAGTCATAATGGTAGTACCGCTGTTGCCCATCAAGCCATATGTCTGGGCCATGGCAACTTTTGCACCTTCCACCTGGCGCTCACCGCATCTTCCTCTGAGTTGGTTCGTACATTCGATAACCTGCCAGATAGCCTGAGCAGAGAGTGCCTCCCCATGTGAAGAAAAGCCACCACTTGGGTTTACGGCCAGTTTTGCACCAATTTTAGTCTCACCGTCCCGTAGCATCTTATCCGCTTCTCCATCTTTACAGAATCCACATGTTTCCAGGTATACCAGGTAATGCCATGAACTGTTATCAGGCAGCTCCAGTACATCGATATCCTCGGGACCGATACCGGATTTTTCATAAGCCTGCCTGGAAGCAGAATAGCTTTCACTGAGCATGGGGGCCTCAGGAACGGACGGGCAGGAGAGCGCTGATATGCGGATGGTCGGGTCACCATACATGGCGCTTCCCATGGTGGTAGCATTAATCTTCACCGGGTTGTCCGCTTTACTGATCAATTCCTCATCAGCAGTAACAATTAATGCCGCAGCGCCGGTACTGACCGGGCAAATCTCAAAGAGTCTCAAGGGGTCACAAACATAGACAGAATTTAATACCTCTTCGATGCTGTACTGCTTTTTAAACCTGGCATGTGGATTCTTCGAGCCATACTCACTCATCAATACTTTAACCAATGCAAGATCTTCTTCAGTGGTGCCGTATTTCTCCATCCTTTTCCTGCATTCCAGGGCCCAGTAAATAGGGTTAGGCAGACCACCCATTTTCCATCTGATCACGTCCCTGTCCTGAACTGCGTTGTCCGATTTGGCGGTCAGAAAACCTTTCGGAGATACATCGGCACCAAAGGCCAGGGCAGTATCAGTCTCACCGGCGGCAATACTGTTGTATGCCATTCTAATGGAGGCAGATCCTGTAGCACAGGCGTTGTATACGTTCACCACTGGAATGCCGGTCTCGCCGAAGATGGACTCCAGGTATTGACCGGAAAGATGACCGGCGTTACCACCATAAATAAAAATCCCGGCCATAATTGCCTCAATCTTCTGCCATTCCAAGTTTGCATCTTTCAGAGCGTCATTAACAGCAACAGCTGCGAAATCAGCGAATACCTGCTCAGAAAAGCCCATCCAGGGGTGTATGCCGGTTCCTATAATATATACATCTCTCATAATCATTATCCCTTTTTATATTTATGCTGGCGTCGTAAAAATTCTTCATCTGCTTCGTTGCTGCAAATTTTCTATCACTGCGACGTACTTTAGTACGCCGAAGCAATAGAAAATTTACGCGCCTTGCATATGAAGTTTTTTACTTAGCCACCTCAAACTAATTAGTTTTTACAATATGGTCATTTATTGCAATATTAATTACTTAATAGCCTTAAATGCCCAAGTAACCACTTGCTGTTTTTCCTCATTGGTATACATGTCAAGAATGGTTGTTTCCATTTCCATACCAATCTTCAGAGATTTCAGATCGGTATCAGTTATAATGCCGGTGATCTGAATTTTTTCGTCTTCAAACTCCACCAGGCCGATCCCGTATGGAGTAATTTTTTTCTCTGTTTTAAATGGAGCAGGACAGGGATAATATTGAATGGTATAACTCGCCAGCTTGCCTTTTTGGGCAAGCAAAACATCTTCCACACCCTCCCTTGAGCAGCCGGGGCGATGCTGATAATGTTCCCTGGGGAAGAAGTACGTTCCACAAGAGTTACATTTTGCGCTCATTAATCTTACTTCGCCAGTCGACCAATCGACTAAATTCGGTATACGAGCTACTTTATTTACCATATTTTCCATTTTTTACGTTCCTAACTATTTAATATTTAACGGTTAAAATCTACTAGCGGCCGACAAACTTCGGCTTCCTTTTTTCGAGAAATGCACTCACACCCTCTGCTTTATCCTCCAGCGAGAGTGCCAAAGCATACATTTCATATTCGTAGTCAAGTCCATCCTGCAGGCTCATCTGCATGCCCTTGTTGATCGCCTGCTTGGCAAGTTTCAATGCCGCCGAACTCTTGGTGGCGATCTTTGCCGCGATTTCTTTCGCCGTGGGCATCAATTCATCCATGGGAACAACCCGGTTGACAAGTCCAATCCTGTCGGCCTCGTCCGCCCTGATTATATCCCCCGTAAAGATAAGCTCCTTAGCCCTGCAAACCCCAATGAGGCGCTGCAGACGCTGGGTTCCTCCTCCCCCGGGAATGATGCCTAGATTTATTTCCGGCTGACCAAACTTCGCTTTTTCGGAGGCAATTATCAAATCACAGGCCATAGCAATCTCGCAGCCACCGCCAAGACAGAAGCCGTTAACCGCTGCGATAACAGGTTTGCCAAGTTTTTCCACTATGGAGCCCAGACGGACGATATTATGCGCTGCAAACGAAGTTGTTGCATTGAACTCCTTGATGTCAGAACCGGCAACAAACGCTTTTCCTGAACCGGTCAAAATCAACACCTTTATCGCCTCATCTTCTTCGACATCCTTAACAGCATCTGCAAATTCCGCCCGTGTTTTGATGTTGAGGGCATTCATCGCCTCGGGACGGTTAAAAGTGATAACAGCAATGTTTTCTTCTTTCTCAAAAATGATGTTCTCGTAAGCCATACACTTCCTCTCTCAGGCAGATATTTTATTTCGGCGGATGCCAAACTCACACAATTTACTCAAAGCTTTTACCCCGGAGATCAAAGAAGGAAACACCGGCAGCTCTTTTCCCATTTCGTCCATGATGACATTTTTATACTTGTTGTATCCAACGATCATGCAGATAACCACTGGCTTGCCTACCTCCTGAACGATTTTCTGAATGATTTTTTTCTGAACAGCTTCCTGAGTATATTCAAAACCTGCCAGGATAAGTACAGCAGCATCAATATTTGGGTCTCTGAGTGCATCAGGAAAAGTGGTTTCCAGAGTTTTTGTAAAACCGATTTTGGTTACGCTGAAATACAAATCAACAGGATTTGATACCGGCGTATCAAACATGTCTTTTAATTTCTCAGTTGTTTCAGGGGTCAACTTGGGGAGTTCCAGGCCATGACTGGCACAAAGATCTGAAACGTTAACACCGACGCTTCCGGCCAGGGTGATCACTGCAATGCGATTACCTTTAGGAAGTGGCTGAGTTGAAAAAACCTTGGCAAAATCTTTCAATTCAGTGAAATCATCGGCCATAATCATGCCGGTTTGTTTGGCGGCGGCTTCTACAATCTTGGCGTTACTGGCAATACTGCCGGTATGACTCATGGCCGCTCTGGCGCCCGCTTCTGTACGCCCCCCGCTGAGAAAAATAACCGGTTTTTCTGCTGCTACTTTCTTGGCGATCCTGGTGAGATTTCTTCCATCACTTACAGTTTCCAGATACATTGAAATGACATCTACATCATCTTCATTGCCGAAGTATTCAAGCAGGTCATTTTCATTGACATCGCACTTATTGCCAAAAGAACAAACTTTACTGATATTCAGGCTTTCATTTTCGACGATATCCGAGGCCATTCCAGCGGCTAAAAGACCGGATTGTCCAAGAAGCACTACGTTCCCCCGAGCGACTTTTTTGGTCATTGGATAAATGGATGTGACGATATCCCGGGAAACAATGCCAGAACAGTTTGGTCCCATTACACGGATACCGTTTTTCTTGGCGATATCAACGATCTGCTGCTGAAAAACTTTACCGTCCCCACCCATTTCTGCGAAACCTGCAGACTCAATAATTACAGCTTTAACTCCTTTTTTGGCACATTCTTCCATCGTTGCAACAGTAAGTTTTGGAGTGGGAAGAGCCGTGACAACCAGGTCAACTTCCCCTGGTATATCTGTTACCGATCGGTATACTTTGTATCCTAAAATCTCATCTGATTTTGGATTTACCGGATAAACGTCTCCGCTAAAATCGCTGTCGGAGATATTTTTCACAATGACATAGCCCAGCTTTCCTGGTTTACCGCTGGCCCCGATAACCGCCACCGATTTCGGTTTAAAAAATAATTCCATCATAATTGCACCGTCCTAATAGTCATTTTTATTCGGATAAAATAATTCTGGCATCCACAACAACGGCGCCGTCTTTATACGCAAAAACAGGGTTCATATCGATCTCTTCGATCTCCGGGGTTACATTGACAAAATCGGATAACTTGACGAGCATCTCCTGGAGATATGGCACATCTGCAGGATCCTGCCCCCGATACCCTTCAAGAAGCTTTTTGCCCTGGATCTCGCCCGTCATGTCAACTGCATCCGCTTTTTCTATTGGTACTATTCTAAAAGATACATCTTTTAGCACCTCAACCAGCACTCCGCCAAGACCAAACATCACAACAGGTCCAAAGCTGACATCTTTTATCATACCCATGATGATCTCAGTACCTACCGTTGCCATACCCTGAACAGCAACACCTTCGATGTCTGCCTCAGGTGCATAGGCTCTACAAGATTTCATGATCTCGTCATATGCCTGCTCAACGGCTTCTTTATCAGCCAAATTAACTTTCACGCCACCCGAATCACTTTTATGGGTAATGTCCACAGATGAAATTTTTAATACCACCGGATAGCCAATTTCATCACTTATGGAAACGGCCTGTTCTTTGGACGTGGCAAGCACTGTTGCGGTACAGTTTATTCCCGCCTCACTGAGGATCTGCTTGGCCTCAATCTCCGTCAGCACCGTCCTTTTTTCTTCCCGAGCGCTACTCAATATTTGAGCTGTAGTCATTGATTCTTCCTCATTTGAAAATTTGTCAATCGGTCGTCTTATTTTTTATCAGGCAGCGGTAAGCCCACCATCAACATAAATGGTCTGACCCGAAACAAAACTTGCCGCATCGGAGACAAGATAAATCACCGCACCAGCCATATCTTCAGGCATTCCTATTCGTCCAAGGGGAATTGCTGCAGCATACTTGGCGGCCAGTTCAGGATTTTCGGCTATATGTCTGGTCCCCGGAGTTATCACCAGAGCAGGGCCAAGAGCATTGACGCGAATACCGTGGGGTGCCCATTCGAGGGCCAGGGCCTTGGTAATCAACTCAACCGCACCTTTTGTTGCACAGTAGCCGCTATTTCCACCGGTAAAACCACGAATCCCACGAACAGAAGATAAATTGACAATGGCTCCTCCTTTCTGGTCACGCATCACCCTGCCAACTGCTTTACAGGCGATCATGGTTCCTTCAACATTAACTTTAAAAAGTTTTTCCCAATCTTCTACAGGATAGTCAAAGGCATCATGTTTAATATTCATACCCATAGCGTTAACAAGGATATCGATTCTGCCATATTTTTCGACAACCGCATCCACCAGATTCTGCATGGAGGATTCATCGGTGACATCGGACGTAATAGCAATAGCCTTATTTCCGGATTCATCTGTGATTTTCTTGGCAACCGCATCAATTGCTTCCTGATTCCTACTGGAAACCACAACAGTAGCTCCATGAATCCCAAGTCCCAGTGCCAATGCTTCCCCTATGCCACCAGCGCCACCAGTGACAATTGCTATCTTTCCATCAAGTTTGAATATATCTTTCATTGCTCCGCTCCTTCTTACATACGAAATTACATACTATTATGGTAACGATTCAGCAGCACTCCAACTACGTCCATCTTAGCCTTCTCGAATAGCACTCGTATGCTTCAAAGTCTCAAATGAACGAATTTGAAGCACTGCTGAACAGTTACGATGTGGTGGTTTAGCCATATTGGAGGACCACCTGAATAAATTACTATTATGGTCAAAAAAAACAAATCAGGGCGTAACGATGGTAACCAGTACTTCAGCAGGCTTACCACCATTAATTACCATATTCCGCTCTTCACCCGGTGCAATATAGATCAAATCGCCCTCATTCAGGACATGTTTTTCATCCGGACCGCATACAGTAATAGACCCTTTAATAACATAATAGATCCTCTCCTTTGGAGAAGAGCACATTTCAGCGCCTCCATTAGGCAGGAAATATGAGTAACAGACTGTTGTACGTTTTGACTCAGCTTCAGTTATCTTTTGCAACCCATATACTTCAGAATGCTTTGCCGCATCATACTGCTTTCCCTCTGCATCTTTTACACTGATCATCATCGTCCTTTAGTGCCTTACTCCAGAACTTCTGTAAGAAAAACAAGAAATCGAGGAAGGCCGTTTAAAATTATATGGTTGAATATACTTCCATAGCACTTATCCAAGCATTCTAAAATTCCGATTTATTCGGGCTAGAAGATAAATATTGGGAAAACTCCAACTCGACCTCCTTTGAAGTTCTCCCAGGAAGTTATCTCATTATCTCGGTTCCAGAACTATTTCACCCAAATTAACATCTTTAAACATTTTGATTTCTATATCCTTTGACTCATAGCCATCGGCCGAAACAGTAACTTTATAACTTCCATAGCTCTCCAACCCCTCAAATTCAAAATCGCCAAAGAGATCGGTAACAGTCTCAAGATCAAGGTCGCCTCCACTCAATTTAACACTTACACCCGGAGCACATTCTCCTTCCTGCCCCCTGAACACCACTTCCCCGGCAACAAACCGTTTAGGAATCCCAACATATTTCACCAGTGGTTTAGTCTCAAATTCCGGATGGTAGTCTTCAACAGAAAGTTTTACCGTAAGTTGTGCAATTTCACTCTGTGGATCATCCAGATCACCAAAGACCATGGCTCCTGTCGGGCAGGATTCCACGCATCGAGGCAATTTCACACCCTCATCCAGACGGTGGGCACAAAATGTGCATTTCTGGGGAATCTGTTTTTCCTCATTCCAGTATATAACCCTGTATGGGCAGGCATTTACTATTCTTTCCTGTCCTTTCGCTTTTTCCGGGTCAATAATTACTATGCCATCTTCCCTGCGATATACAGCACCGTTTTTTGCGGCATCAATACAGGGTGCTGTTTCACAATTCATGCATGGCGTGGGAATATAGGAGAGCTTGGGTTTCGGATATGTGCCCCGTTCAATTTCCTTCATTTTCAGCCAAAAATTGTCATTCAAAGGCTGCGCTGCCGAATAGGGAAGGTAATCATTTCCATAATATTCATCTCGACAGGCAAGGAAGCAATTATAGCAACCGTTGCATTTGGTAACATCTATCAGTATGGAGTATCGTGACATTCTATTAGCCCTCCCATTTTTCGATTTCGATCAGACACGAATTCGGTGTCATGCCCGGAACATTTTTGGATACCATACGTGAAGGCGTCAGCATATTAACACAACCGCCTCTATCCGGAGAATCAGCATTACCGGGAACGAGTGGATCATATTTTGCCGATGAGGCATAGCTGTGAATAACCCCTGGCCGAATCCTTTCAGTAATCACAGCGATACAGAGTACCGATGCGCGGTGATTATGAAGCCGGACAATATCGCCGCTCTGGATACCACGCAGCTCAGCATCCTCGAAACTGATCCGTGCAGGCCACCAGGCATAGCCGTCCTTTTTAATGCGGTGCACCGGAATATCATCAAGCCAGTCTGTATGTTTGTCATAATGACAATGGAAGGTAAAGCGAGGATGTGACGATAGCAGTTGCAGTGGATATTTTTTGTACATCTCACTGTGATGCCCTTCCCAACTTGGTATATAATGAGGAGATATCGGTCGTTCCTCATCATCGGGGAAATTTGCTTTCAGACTCTCCGAGACAAACTCGATCTTGCCGCTGTAGGTTCCGAGTTCTTTGCCTTTTTCCGTATTACGTTTAGGATTGTTTGTATCAGGCGTGTCACAGTCGCGTCCTTCAGCAAACCACCTGAGAGAAGGTGTCGATTTATAATCTTCCGAAATATTGATTATCTGATAGCCTTTCTTGTCAAATTCCTCCCAGCTTATCATTCCTTTCAGATCCGAAGAATCATAAAAAGCCTTGACCCAATCGAGTTCAGTCCGTCCATCTGTAAACTCTTCCTCGGTACCAAGACGCTTGGAAATCAACCTGAATATCTCATAATCCGACTTGGATTCCCAGAGAGGGTCTATACATTTTTGCTGACGTACAACAATCCTGTAATTGCAACCACTGCTTGCATGACAGGTGTAGCCGCCACAGGCTCCCCATTCTCCAACATCATCACGTTCAAAGTTGGTACAAGCCGGAAGAATAATATCAGCCATCCTGGTTTCACTGTTAAACCAGATGTCCTGGTTGACAACAAATTCAAGTTTCGGGCTCTGGTACATTCTCACCCATTTAGTTGTATCACTCATGGTTCCCATAAATGAACCACCATAGCGATAAAACAGCTTGATTTCGGAATACCCTTCCATGGGATATTCAAAATGGGTGAACTGCTGTTCCAGTGACTGGCCACAAAAACCTTCACCGTACCAGCTGACAGGAGGATCAAGAACGGCATCGGGGAGAGTGAGTCTGTATAACCGCTGCTTTGTCGGGTTCGCTGGTTTAAATTTGGCAATATGTGCAGTGGAAACCCTGCCTTCAAGATCAGCATAGGCAGGAAACCAGTGTTTGGTATCCGAAGGGGCGCCCATAGTGGTTCCCCAGATGGTACGTCCGGGTTTGCCAAGCCCCTGCATTCCCTGGAGCAGCACCATCATACGGGCCCATTCGGTGCCATAGGCCTGACGGCAGGCACCGCCCTCTCCGCCACGGGCACCACCAGACAGAATCGTCCGTTTGGCTGCCCATTCACGGGCCAGCGCCCTTATTACTCTGGCCTTGACACCTGATTCGCCCTCTGCCCATTCAGGGGTTTTCTCCTGCCCGTCTTCTTTTCCAAGAACATATTCTTTGAATTGATCAAAACCTATTGTTCTCTCCTTAACATATTCCTTGTCATAGATATCTTCAGTGATCCAGACATGGGCAATGGCCATGGCAATACAGGTATCGGTGCCGATCCTCGGGGCAATCCACTTACCCTCCATCACCCCGGCAGTAAAATTATGAAAAGGATCAATAAAAACCATCTTGACTCCTTTTTCCTTCAGCCATTGACGCCAGAGTGCTGAATCCTGTCCTGTATATGTTCCCCTTGTGGTGTCGGGATCATTAGACCAGAGAACGATCATCTCCGCATTTTGTAGAGAGTCTTCCAGCAGATCATATTGTTCAGGCATACCCAGGCGCCAGTAGAAGCCATAAGTATGTGTAGCTCCCCAGTGCCACCCTTCCCAGCTGTCAGGATTGTCAAGAACAGGAGTGAACTCGAGCAGGTTCATAAAGCGGGCAAATGGACCCATTTTATAGCCCACTATACCCCAGTTATGGTGAGATGAAGTCATACCGCTGATGGCAGATCCACCATAGGTATCTTTAACCCGTTTAATCTCGCCGGCAACAATATCCAGGGCCTCGTCCCAGGAAATACGCTCATAGGGAGATTTTCCACGATTTTGCGGATTTCGTTCCCCATTAGGGTCAAAGTCTACTCTCTTCATCGGATACTTAATGCGCTCTTCGGAGTAGAGCCTGCGCCTGTCTGCATGGACATAGGGGGCCACCGCAAACTTTTTGGGTGGAGAATATTTTTTTCCGCCCGCCTCAATCACCCATGGTTTAAAATCTTTTTCTTCTGCAACCAATGGTCGCATCCGCGTGACTTTACCATCTTTGACATATACGCTGACAGGCCCGGCGTTGGTACAGTTGGTAAAAACTTGTTCACTCATCATTTAACCTCCCGGAGTTGATCATCTCTCTATTTACGGCACAAACTGGGGTGGTTGAGATCATATTCTCTCTTTTTTCATATTATCAGACCATCTCAAGCAGACAAACAGAACGACATGTGTCGTATGCTGAAAACCCAGTACCATTATATGGAACTATTCTACACTGGTTCACACACAAGTCAAGACCATTTTACATGTAATATCAGACAAAAGAGAATTTCAATTACCCCCTAATATTACAGAGTTAGGCTGGTGTACTAAAAAATTTATCTCTTCACTATTCGAAATTTCTTGACAGAATAAGCGCTACACTCTATTAAGTTCCAACATGCGAGACGCGGTATACATATTTGAAACAACCACTGAAAACGTGCTTTTCTGAAGGAGAATTTGATTTTTGTGATGGAAGCGGAAATGAAAAATAAAATTCAGAAAGCGATTAAACCAGCCAACAGTTCATCAGCCGAAAAGGCGCTGAAGATTCTGCTTGCCTTTGCCCCTTACAATAATGAGATGGGCACAACTGAGCTCGGCAAAAAACTGGGAATTCACAAATCAACAGTCAGCCGATTGATTAAACTCCTGGTTGCAACAGACTTTCTGCAACAAAACCCTCTCACTAAGAAATATATGCTTGGAAAGTCGGCCTTGAAGATCGGTAACGCGACCACCCGTTCACTGGACAGTAAACTTCTGACTGTTTCCCAGCCCTACCTTACAGAACTCTCACAGTTAATAGGTGAAAGTGTTGCTCTGGAGATGCTTACAGGTACCAATGTAGTACTTGCACTTCATGTTGAGGGACCAAGTCATATTCGATTTAATTTCCAACAGGGAGAGCAGGTACCAATCAATGTTGCAGCCGGTGCCAAAGTAATATTATCGTCCATTGAGCCAAAACTAGTGGAACTTTGTCTGCAGCAGGAATTTACCCGTTTTAATGAATTCACAATTATTGCAAAGAAAACGTACCGGAAACTTCTGGAGGAAATAAAACAAACCGGTATCGCCTACGATCGAGGTGAACGTTACAGAGATACCCACGCAATGGCCACACCAATACACAGTCCCGATGGTGCTCCAAAAGCTGCTGTGGTCATAGCCGGGCCGGCTTTTCGCTTGACCGACGAGTTTTTAGAATCGGCAATAATTCCATTGAAGGCAACAGCGGAAAAAATATCTAACCACCTTTTCTAAATATAATCCTTCTTTAACACCCTCCCGCTACTACACTTAACCCTCAGGCAGTCCATAGCGTGCAGGGTCTCTATAATACTTATGGCTGGGCTCTTTCTCGGTTATCCGTGTATTGAAAAATTTATTAACATCAGCAGGAATATCGGAGAGTGATTTTCCTGTAAAAAAATAATAGCAACCTCCAACCCCTGCAGCAACCACCAGAAGAATAACTCCTTTCTTTAGCTGTCCGCGAAGTGTGTCACTGAACAGACAAAGCAGAACGAAAAGAATAAACACTCCTATGAGGATATACACCTTATACTCAAAGAATAAATAGAGAACTGAATCCATGATATTGTCTCTTCGGTCAACTTAATGGTGTCACAAAAACTCACCTGCTTTGTCATGCTGATACAGGAGGAAATCATTAACATAATGAAATAACGACGTTTCATCCTGAACCAGAATAACGAAATAGCGAAACATCCGGATGTTACCGGTTCAATAAAAATGATATGGGATAATGTCCAGGAAATCAAATATTCTTTGTCATTTCTTTATATGAAAGTCATGTGCTATCCGGGAAAAAAGGGGTTGGGAGGAGTGTTGACACAACAGGTAAGCGAGCCTGCGAGAGTTTGGATCTACACGCTTTTTGCCAGAGGAAAACTCAGTGTGACACTTGTGCCCACCTCCGGACTGGACTCTACATCAATAAATCCCTGATGGGCTTCGACTACCTCCTTGACCAGGGCCAGACCAAGACCTGATCCGGTTATATGGCGGGTTGCTTTACCCTTTACCCTGAAAAAACGATCAAAGATATGGGGTAAATCTTCCTTACTGATACCTATACCTGAATCTTTAACAGTCAAATTGACAAATCCACCGGAGATTGTGGTGCTTATTATGACTTCTCCACCTTCCGGGGTGTATTTCACACCATTGGATACGATATTCATAATCGCTGTACGCATATGATCATAATCGATATTGAACCACCAGTCAGTCTCACATGGATCATATATCATCTTAATACTTTTCCCCTCGGCCTGGGGGGAAGCAATCTCGATCACATCTTTAATAATTTCTGTGCCTTTTACAGGCTCCAGGTTAAACACGACCGTACCACTTTCCAACTTGGACAGATTCAACAAATTATCAATCAGACTTAAGAGATCTTTAGTTCTGACCGTCATTCGTTTATGCAATGCGTTGCATGAATTCATCTCTTCATATTCACACCCGATCTGAGAGGCATATATCATCTGCTCAATAGAGGCCAGGGGGGCTTTCAGTTCATGGGCTACCATGGCGACAAAATCAGACTTCATCCTGTCGATTTGCTTATGGGCACTGATATCTTCAAAGGTTGTTACCGAGCCGATCAGCAATCCCTGATCCGAGGTGACGGGGGAACAATGGGCCCGTAAATATTTCCGTGATATTGTGCCAGGTGCAAACTCACGGGTCACAACAATTGACTTTTTAATAGCTTCTGTAACCATTTCTACTGCTGCCTGGTCACGGATTGAGGCAGATAAGGGTTTGCCTATAACCGGATCAGTCTGGATCTCCAGAATTTTAATGGCAGCAGGATTATGATGTACCACTACACTGTCCGTATCAGTAACCAGAACAGCTTCCGCCATACAGCCAAAAACTGTTTTAAGCCGACTCTGAGATTTATCAATTGCTTCCAGACCTATTTTTTTCTCTTCACGCAACTGCTCGGTCTCTGCCTGCAAGGTGAGTTTATCGATGGCACGATCGACAACCACCCGTATATAATCAGGTGTAAACGGCTTACCCACAAAGTCGAATGCACCCTGTTTCATCGCTGTAACAGCCTTGCTCACAGTGGCAAAACCAGTTATAACAATCACCTGTATATGGGGCTGGTTTTCCACGATCCAGTCCAATACCGCAAAGCCGTCAATACCCGGCATCATAAGGTCGGTAAGTACAATATTAAAAGCCTGCTCCTGCAACAGTTCCAGTCCACGATCACCATCTTCAGCCTTGACAATGTCATAACCCATTTTAGAAAGCGCGCGACTTACACCCTCACGAATTACCTTCTCATCATCTATAATCAGTATGCGTACATCATCCATAACTGTATTCCAAACCATTATGTCCTTGGAACAAACTTTAGCTTTCATCCCCCCTCTTCCTGATTAGCATCAGGAAGAGGGGAAGAATCTATTTTTCCAACCAGCTTTTAATCAATTCGAGCAATTCAGCGGGTTCTACCGGTTTCGGCATATAATCCTCTGCCTCACTCTCCAGCATATCACGGTGAGAATATGTGGATGTAGTCACTCTTTCGGCCACAGCGGTAAGCAGAATAATCGGTATACCCGAAGTTTCCGGATCTCCTTTCAGCTTTTCACAGGCCTCATGACCATTCATAACCGGCATCATCACATCGAGAACAATGAGATCCGGCTTTTCCTCAGCAACAGCCTCAAGTCCTTCCTTACCGTCATAGGCAACCCGAACATCATAACCACCGCTCTCAACAATAACCTTCACCGCTTCAACAAAATCAGGATCATCGTCAACGAGCAGAATTTTCTTTTTTTCAGCCATTGTTTCCTCCATTATTAGTGAATTAGAATTTATTTCTGTACAATCTTACATCATTCAATTATGGGCCTTGGAAGTAGTCCAGCACCACCGATAATTTCTTCCAGTTTCTCCTCCCACTCTATCGCCATTACATGAATCCCAGCTATCCCTTCCATCTCTTTAAGTTCCTGGATCTGTTCAATACACATCTCTATACCTTTGGCTGCCTGTTTTTCCTT
>MAXH01000230.1 GCA_001750925.1 Desulfobulbaceae bacterium S3730MH12 | reverse complement strand
CCAGGGAGTTCATATAACTTTATTGTTCCAACACCTTGCCAAGAAATTTACCTGTATACGACTCTTCCACTGTAGCAATTTTTTCCGGAGTGCCTGAGACAACTATTTGACCTCCGCCATCGCCCCCTTCCGGACCAACATCGATGATCCAGTCTGCGGTTTTTACCACATCAAGATTGTGTTCAATCACCACAACACTGTTCCCCTGATCCACCAGACGGTTAAGAACATTGAGCAGATGCTGAATATCAGCAGGGTGGAGACCGGTTGTCGGTTCATCAAGAATATACAGAGTTTTACCTGTGCCCCTGCTTGACAGTTCGCGGGCCAGTTTTACCCTCTGGGCCTCGCCTCCGGAGAGGGTTACAGAAGACTGGCCAAGAGTGATATAAGAGAGTCCAACATCAAAAAGCGTTTGCAGCCTGTTTTTTATCGGCGGCACATTCTGAAAAAAGTACAGTGCCTCTTCCACCGTCATCGCCAGAACTTCATGGATATTTTTATCCCGATACCTGATCTCTAGAGTCTCGCTGTTATATCGCTTTCCTTTACAGCTTTCACACTCAACATAAATATCCGGCAGGAAGTGCATGGCAATTTTATTTACCCCTTCTCCATCACATGCCTCGCATCTGCCCCCCTTAACGTTGAAAGAAAATCTGCCGAGCTTATAGCCTCTTGCTCTTGCCTCCGGCAGCCGGGAAAACAGATCCCTTATAGGGGTAAAAACACTTGTGTATGTCGCCGGGTTGGAGCGTGGTGTTCTGCCTATAGGGCTCTGATTGATATCAATTATTTTATCTATCAGATCAAGTCCGGAAAGAGAGGTTCCATCCTGCGAAAAACGCGATTTCTTAACACCCAGACCCGCTTTCGCATATCGATACAGGGTCTCAATGACCAATGAGCTTTTTCCGGATCCTGATACCCCTGTAACACAGGTCATCACCCCTAGCGGAAAAACAGCTGAAACCTTTTTTAAATTATTAACAACACCGTTCTTCACCTGGAGGGATTTCTTCTTCGCCCTGGTGATCTTTCTTCTTTTAGCAGGGATATCAATCTTCTTTTTGCCGGAAAGATAGGCACCGGTAATGGATTCTTCACTTGCCAGCAATCCCTTTACAGGGCCGTTATAGACCACTTCACCACCATGAACTCCCGCCCCCAGCCCCATATCCAGCACATGATCTGCCGCAAGTATCGTTTCTGTATCATGCTCAACTACAATGACGCTGTTGCCCAGATCACGCAGTTCAATCAGTGTGTTGATCAGCTTCTGATTATCCCTTTGATGCAGGCCGATACTGGGCTCATCGAGAATATAAAGGACCCCTGCCAGCCTGGAACCTATCTGCGAGGCAAGCCTGATTCTCTGAGCCTCTCCCCCTGACAAGGTTCCTGAACGCCTTTCGAGGGAAAGATAGCCAAGTCCAACATCTTCCAGGAAAGAGAGTCTGTCGACAACCTCCTTCATAATCGGTTCACCAATCTGCCGCTCTCTGGTATTTAATGGAAGAAGTGGAATCTCATCCAGCATTTTGTCAATGGACAGCCGGGTCAACTCATAAATCGACCATCTCCCTACCCTCACTGCCAGTGATTCCGGTTTGAGCCGTGCACCCGAACAGCTGGGGCAGATCTGTTCATTCATAAATTTGGACAGCTCTTCACGAATCATCCCCGATTGCGTTTCATGAAACCGCCTGTCAAGCTGGGGGATAATCCCTTCAAAGCTTTTCACGTTTGACATGATCCGGCGCCCTTTCCGATAATGGAACGAGATTTCTTCGTCTCCCGAGCCATAAAGGAAAACCTGCTGCACGTCTTTCGGCAACTCATTAAAGGGGCTCTCCAGGGAAACCTTATAGTGTTTTGCCACACCGGAGAGCATCTGCCCGGTATAGGAGCCCTCCCCTCTCCATCCCCAGGGGGCAAAAGCCCCATTGGCAATCGATTTTCCGGAATCAGGTACGACAAGAGCAGAATCAAAAAACTGTTTTACCCCCAGTCCACCGCATTCACCACATGCTCCCTGCGGGTTATTAAAAGAAAAGAGTTGTGTTGTCATTGGTGGAACGGAAATTGAACAGTCATGGCAGGCGGCCATCTCACTGAACAAGCGCTCCGAATTATCTTCCGGCAAAAGAACCAGAAGAAATCCTTCCGTCAGCTTTACTGCTGTGCTCACGGAATCAGATAAGCGTCTCCTCACCGTTTCTTTTATCACCAGCCGGTCAACAACAACCTCTATGGAGTGTCTGCGGTTCTTTTCAAGAGAGATCTCATCATCGGCATGCAGAATATCTCCATCAATCCGTACCCGGACAAATCCTTCCTTGCGAATTCTTGCTAAGAGTTGCTCATGCCTGCCTTTTCTTGCTGTCACCAGTGGTGCCAGCAAAATTATCTTTGTTCCTTCGGCCAACCGCATAAGCGCATTAACCATATCCTCAATGGATTGGGCCTGGATTTCGCTGCCGCATATATGGCAATGGGGATGCCCGCACCTGGCAAAGAGAAGACGGAGATGATCATATATCTCGGTTACCGTTCCAACGGTTGAGCGGGGATTTTTGCTTGTCGTCTTCTGCTCAATGGAAACTGCTGGTGAAAGCCCTTCCAGCGCGTCCACATCCGGCTTATCCATCTGCCCCAGGAACTGCCGTGCATATGTTGAAAGTGACTCGACATAACGCCTTTGACCTTCGGCATAGAGCGTATCAAAAGCTAATGTCGATTTTCCAGAGCCGGAGAGGCCGGTAAAGACCACAAGTTGATTGCGCGGCAGATCAACATCTATATTTTTCAGGTTATGCATCCGTGCACCACGGATGCTCAACGTTTTTGGTTCCATATATCGTTCGGACAGAGGTATATCAAACTTTTAACTTAGCCATCTGCAACTTCGAATAGCCTTTTTACGAGTTTGTCAAGTCTGCTTTGGATCAGAGGCGGAGAGTATTATGATCTACCTTTATACATCGATCCATAACAACGAAAAGCCCCTTGCTTCGTGCAAGTTCTGCACCATCGTCGTTTATGATATCCTGCTGCATCCAGACAGCTTGAGCGCCAATCTCAACTGCCTGCTCTACAATGGGTAGAACATCTTCAGATCGCCTGAAAATATTGACAATCTCTATTGGTTCAGGAACTGATAACAGGTCGGGATAACATACCTCCCCCAGAATTTCAGTCTGCCCGGGGTTGACAGGGATCACTTTATAGCCGGCTTCAAGGAGATACCGTGCCACCATGTTGCTGGGCCTGCTCTCCTTTGGAGAGAGACCAACAACTGCTATTGAGGTAACTCTTTTTAGTAATTTACCGATATCGGAAAGTTCCTGTAACGAATCCAGTGTCTGCATATAACGCCTCCGAGTAACAAACCATTTACTTACATTCCACGCCAAATATAATGAGGAGCCCATAGACAAAAGTCAAGATAGCAATTATTATGGTGTCGTAAAAATTAAGCTTTTTACTCAACCATTTTAAGATTAGAGTTTTTCTAGTCCGATTATATCCGAATTATAATCATCAAAATAACGGAGAGGAAATATAATGAATTTTCAGAACATTATCTTTGAACTCAACACATACTGGGCGGATCAGGGCTGCGTTGTCCAGCAGCCTTACGACATGGAAGTTGGTGCAGGAACCTTTCATCCCGCCACCGTGCTTCGTGCCCTTGGCCCCGAACCATGGAAATCAGCATATCCACAACCTTCACGCAGGCCAACCGACGGCAGGTATGGCGAAAATCCGAACCGCTTACAACATTACTATCAGTATCAGGTAGTCATCAAGCCTTCACCTATCGATATCCAGGAACTCTTTCTCAAAAGTCTTGAAAGATTTGGCCTCAATCTGCTGGACCACGATATTCGTTTTGTGGAAGATGACTGGGAGTCACCAACACTTGGTGCCTCCGGCCTAGGCTGGGAAGTGTGGCTGGATGGTATGGAGATCACCCAATTCACCTACTTCCAGCAAGCGGGATCAATTGAGCTCTACCCTACTACAGTTGAAATCACCTATGGCCTTGAACGTATTGCCATGTATCTTCAGGGAGTGGAAAGTGTTTACGATATCACCTGGAATGATGAAATCACCTACGGTGAAATATTTCATCAGGCCGAAATAGAGTTCTCAACTTTTAACTTTGAAGAAGCCAATGTTGAAAAACTGCTTATGTTTTTTGAAAGTTACGAGGAGGAAGCGCTCAAGCTCGTGGATAAGAATTTGATTCTCCCCGCCTATGACTATTGCCTTAAATGCTCCCATACTTTCAATTTACTGGATGCACGCAAAGCAATCAGTGTAAATGAACGAACCAGATATATTGGCCGCATTAGAAATATTGCCAGAAAAGTCGCCGAACGCTACGTTGCGCAGCGGGAAGAAATGGGACACCCGTTGCTTAAAGGCTGAACTCATTGAAAAACAGTGGACTGGAGACTTTATGAAGAGACTGATTGTTCTTATTTGTGTTTTGGGGGGCTTGCTGTCCTCTGGTTTGGCCCTTGGTGCTGGTGAGTTTTCCTGGCCTATGCTTGTTGCTCCTACCGCAGGTTCAGACCAGGTTCAGAACCGGATTAAAACTGAGAGCCTTGATGGATGCTGGGCATTCAATTACAAAATAGCCAGCTACTGGACGACCAGCTTCTGTCTCGATAAATCAACAATAGAAGAGTATGAGCCTGATGTTTTCTCTATTGACGGATTTGACGAGTACAGAAACATTGCAGTTGGCAGTTATTACCCTGAAGGAGGTTTATATTTTGTTATGGTGACCGGACCACTCTTTTGGGATTTTTTCACTTTTGACTTCACATCACCCACCACAGTAAGCGGCTGTTATTACATATTTGACCCTGCTGATGATTCACTAAGTAATTGTTTTGATATGACCGGCAATAGAACAAGCAAGACCGTAACAGAAAAATCAGCCCCGACTGACAGGGCACACTCTAATTTTCTAAAACAAAATGAAATAAACGAATTGCCGGGAGATAAAGCTAAATCGATAGTAGACAAGAACGTATTAAATAGAATCAGTGCACTCAAAGCATCAATTGATAAGATTAGCTCGTCGGCAGATACCCGGTAAACTTGGGTGCGTGGCACAGGCTCAGTTCAGTTTTCCTGACTGTTGTCCGCATCATTCAATAAAAGCAGGAACAATGCCGATGGCACCACTACTGCAGGTTCTGGCGGTATCGGTTCCGGCTGCGGTACAAACGATGCATCAGGGACATGCTGCTTGATAAACGCTACAGCTTCTGAACTCCTCGCATTAACACCATAAAACCCCGGCTGGGCGCATCCCTGCCCCCAGCTCACTACTCCAGCATGTACCCATTCCCCATCAATCCTAACCATCAGAGGCCCGCCACTATCACCGTAGCAACTATCCTTTCCTCCTTCTGCATATCCAGCACAAATCATATTATCGGTTATTTCAGATGGATATGCTTCATTGCAGGTAGTATTAGAAATAACAGGAAGTTCTACCTGCTGGAGCTT
>MAXH01000229.1 GCA_001750925.1 Desulfobulbaceae bacterium S3730MH12 | reverse complement strand
TATACATTATAAAGAGCTTGAGTTGTATGGTTCCTATGGGCCAAGAAGAGAGCATATGGTGCAGGCGATCCCCTTTTGCGTGAGGCAACAGAAAAATCTTGCAATGCTGATTGAAAAGACTCTTCTGCCACAGGATGTAGAGTCCGTTCTTCCTCATATCCTCTCGGGAAATGGTCTGAAGTATATTATTGATTTTACGGGTGCGGTCGAGCCGCTTCAACCCACCTTTCCTTACCGCAAGGATAAACCTGACATTGGAAAACAAAATGGTAGCGAGTTGTCTCCCCTTCTCTCAACAATCGTTGCGAATATTAAACCGCTAAAGGAATCGATCAGGGACCAGGCCCAGAGAAAAGTCGATCTTAAAACCAAACCCTTGGGCGCCCTTGGCAGGATCGAAAAACTTGCAGTTCAGTTAAGCACCATAAAAAACAGCCTGAACCCGAAGGTGGAGTGCAAACGGCTGTTTGTTTTTGCCGGCGACCATGGGGTGGTGGAAGAAGGTGTTTCCGCCTTTCCATCCAAGGTGACTGTACAGATGGTGGAAAATTTTCTTGCTGGAGGGGCTGCAATAAATACGTTCTGCCGTCAATATAACATTGAGCTGTCCGTTATCGATATGGGTGTTAACGGCGACTTCGACGACCACCCTCTGCTGATTAGTAAAAAGGTCGGTCGCGGCACCAGAAATTTTGCTGCACAAAAGGCGATGACTCTCGCTGAGGCAGCCCTGGCGATTGAAAATGGTGCCCGGGTTTTCCTGGAAAAAAATGAAAAGGTGCGCTGCGATCTTGTCGGCATGGGTGAAATGGGGATCGGCAATAGTTCCAGTGCAACTGCGGTCATATGCGGTGCCACCGGACTCTCTGCCTTGCAGGTGGCGGGCAGGGGTACCGGGGTTGACGATAAGGGGCTTGAACGTAAAACAGAAGTTATTACAAAAGCTCTTGCTCTACACCAACCCGAAAAGGATAACGGCTTCGACCTCCTCTCAAAAGTTGGCGGCTATGAGCTGGGCGGCATCTGCGGCGCTGTACTGGCGGCCGCTTCCGAGGGCTGTTGTGTGGTACTTGACGGCCTTATTTCCACCGCCGCCGGACTCCTTGCCTATCTGATCTGCCCCGATGTCAAAGACTATCTTATCGCCGGACATAAATCGGTGGAAATTGGTCAGCAGGCCGCCCTTGAGATTATGGGGATTGAGCCGGTTATTGACCTCGATATGCGTCTCGGCGAAGGTACAGGGGCAGCTATAACCATGAACCTGGTAGACCTTGCCTGTCGAATGATGCGGGAGATGGCTTCTTTTGAAGATGCAGGAGTTGACAGTAAAACTATCTCTGATTACGTATGAAATTCAGCAAATTCTGTGGAAGTATCTTTAATACGTTGATAATAAAAGAGAAATAAGATCCCGCTGGTTTGTCATCCCCGCCAAATACAGCGTACAGATCCCGGCGATTCCTAAGCTGACCTTTGACTGGGCAAAGATCGTCGAGCGGGATGGTAAGCAGTTGGCGACAGTTGGTACCCACTGGCCCATGTCCAGGACATTTAACAAGCAGGAGCTCGATAATTTCCTGAGAGCCGGCACTTGTATGGGGTGTCACCAGAATATGAGCGAAACTGAGCTCTGGAAGAAGGTGGCAACGGAGGGTACAATTGATCCCAAGGCGCATCTCGAAGCCATGAACAAGATGATAAAACTGATGGCTGAGCAGGAGATTAAACCTGCCGAACTTAAAAACTAACCCGATTAGTCGGAAAACTGACCACTACCTGCATGACAGAAGCAGTTCAATATGATACTCTTATCGGGTTGCTTCTGGTGCAGCCGGGGAAATCCTTGGTTTATCAGAAATTTATTTCAATTTTATACGGAGGAAATTTGTTTATGAAAAAGAAAAATGTATTTATCACTGCAATTATTGTGGCTGCTTTTGCCATGACCTTTACGGTAGGACCTCTGGAAGCTGCCAAAAGACGTTATGTTTCCATCGCCGCCGGTTGGGTTACAGGGGCATATTTCCCCATGGCAGGAGCCATCTCAAGAATTGCCTGGAAGCACCTTAAAGACGAAGGCATCAAGGTAACTGCTGAGTCTTCGGGTGCATCAGTTGCAAACGCAAAACTCATTGGTGCAGGTGACACTGATTTTGCAATCCTGCAAAATGACATCGCATCCTATGCACACAACGGAAAAGAAGGGATGTTTAAAAAGCCCATTAAAGAACTTCTGGGCGTTTGTACCCTTTTTCCCGAACACGTACAGGTTATTGCGAGAAAAGACTCCAACATTAAATCCATTGCTGACCTCAAAGGTAAAAAGGTTGCAATCGGTCCTGTGGGCTCCGGTACCATGGAAAACACGACCCAGATTCTTGAAGCCTGGGGATTGACGGTTGACGATCTTGCCAAGGCAGAACAATTAACGGCTTCCCAGGCAGCAGATTATCTCAAAGACGGAAGACTTGATGCTGCATTTTTTACAGTTGCCCTGGGGGCTGCAGTCATAATGGATACTGCCTTGATGGTTCCCATGGACATTGTACCTGTTGAGGGACCCAATGTTGACAAGCTGATAAAAAAATATCCTTTTTATGCCAAACAGACTGTTCCGGGAAAAACCTATAAAAACAATGATAATGATGTCCCCACCGTATCTGTTATGGCCATGCTGGCGGCAAGCTCAGAGCTTGAAGGAGATATTGTCTATGCTATAATTAATGCCATTTATTCAGATCTTGCCCAGCTTAAAAAAGCCCATGCAAAGTTTAAAGATATTGAAATGAAAAACGGCCTTGTGGGAATGGGAATTCCCCTTCATCCGGGTGCTGAAAAATTCTTTAAGGAGAAGGGTATCCTTAAATAAAAAACTCAACTTTTGTATGTATAAGTGTATTTGTTAAACCATAAAAGTACCAGGTATGACGATTATTCATATCTGGTATTTTTTTTGATATGGGGAGATATTTAAGTGGAAAAAGAAGTGAGCAGGGACAATATTGAGGCAGGCCAAATAATCATGGAAGAATCAGAATCCGGTTCAAGAAATCTTTCCGGATATATGGGACTGTTCATTTTCGCAGTTGCCATTTCAATGTCTATTTTCCAAATTTACACAGGATTTGCCGGAGAGCTTGCAGGCTCAAAACAACTTTCCATTCATCTTACCTTCGCCATGATTCTGTGTTTTGCTTACTTTCCGGCGAGAAAAAAATCACCAAAGAACAGAATTCCACTTCCAGATATCATCCTGGGAATTTTTGCAGCAGGATGCGCCTTCTACCTTTTTGCAAACTATAACCATGTAGTAACGTCGGTCGGCGATGCTGAAACCTATGATATTATTATAGGATTTACTCTGATAGTCCTGGTTTTAGAAGCCACCCGGAGAAGCATCTCGCCTATCCTACCACTTATCTGCATTATTTTTCTATTGTATGCCTATTACGGCCCCTATCTGCCGGGAGAACTGGCTCATCGTGGTTTCAGGGTCAAGCGAATTGTAGACCATATCTTTATGTCAGGGGAAGGGCTCTGGGGAGTACCTCTCAGGGTATCTGCAACCTTTGTGTTTCTCTTTGTTCTTTTTGGTGCTTTTCTAGATAAAATCGGAGCGGGATCATACCTTATCAACCTTTCTTTTGCGGTGATGGGAAAATATCGTGGAGGTCCTGCAAAGGCTGCTGTTGTTGCCTCCTGTGCCATGGGTTCCATTTCGGGATCATCCATTGCAAATACGGTTACAACGGGAGCCATGACCATCCCCCTGATGAAAAAAGTGGGGTTTTCTTCAGTTACTGCAGGCGCCGTTGAGGTGGCGGCTTCAACCAATGGGCAGCTCATGCCTCCCATCATGGGGGCGGCTGCATTTATAATGGCTGAAATCATTGGTGTGCCCTATATAGAAATTGTGAAAGCGGCCTTTATCCCTGCTGTTTTATCCTATACGGCAATCTTTTCAATTGTCCATCTGGAAGCTGTTAAGGAAAATATCAGGGGCCTTACAAAAGAGGAAACCCCTGTTTTCCTGAAAACTTTTATTTCCGGGTTTCATTTTCTCATACCCCTCGGCATACTGATATGGCTCCTTTTGATTGTCAGGTGGACTCCGACCACAGCAGCATCCTGGTCTATTCTGGCGGGGGCTTTCACTGCCCTTGGCAACAATTATCTCAGGAAGGTGAAGTTTTTTCCTGAGATGGTAAGAGAAAATTTGGAAAGCGATGATCCTGCTTTTCTCGACTATAAGGCAGACCCTGATAATTTTATGTTTGGAAGAACCAAAAAAGAATTACTGGATTCCCTTGAAACCGGTGCCAGAAACATGGCCGGCATCGCTGTGGCCTGCGCCAGCTGCGGAATTATAGTCGGTGTCGTGACATTGACGGGCCTGGGTCTCAAAATGGCCGTCCTGATAACAGAGGCGGCCGGCGGAAACCTCCTGCTGACACTTATCTTTTCAGTTTTTGCATGCATCATTCTCGGCATGGGCCTTCCCACTACTGCAACCTATATTATCATGGCTGCCATGACAGCACCCGCGATAATGACAATTAGTACGGATCTGAGCCTGGGCCTTCCCATCGTTGCTATACATTTGTTTGTCTTTTATTATGGAATCGTAGCCGATGACACACCCCCTGTCGGCTTGTGCGCCTATGCTGCTGCAGGAATTTCCGGTGCTGACCCGGTGAAAACAGGACTAAAGAGTTTCAGACTTGATTTAGCAGCTTTTACCCTTCCGTTTATGTTTATTTATAATACAAAGCTTTTAATGATGAACACGACCATATTAGAACTTTGTTACATGATTCCCATATGCATCATTGGAATGTTCTGCTGGTCAGTCTTTATCCAGGGGTTTTGGATTGTTAAAACCTATCTGCTGGAACGTATCGTCTTCCTGGGGCTTGCTTTTTTACTTGTCAATCCCAGCGGCATCACAGTTATGAAAATGGAGATAAATCAACATGTTATAAATGTGTTCGCTATTATTATCATGGTTGTAATATATTATTGGCAAAAATCACGTAAGATGGCATCGTAAAGCCTAGGAAAATGAATTAGAAATTATTGCAGGATCAGCTTGATTAAAAACTCTCTATTTATCTTTATGATTGGGGCTGCAGGGCTTTTGCTCGCTTTGCAGTTCATCAAGCTCAACAGCATCACAGTCAGACTACCTGAAGATAATAACAAAATTATCCATCTTGTTCCGGTTGATGCAGGAGACAGGTTTTCATTGACCTATCGTCACTCTGTGGAAAAAACACTGGTTAAGGGTATTTTCCAGGTTTCCCAGGCTCCGTCCATCCTTGCTGTAGAAACAAGAATGACTTCTGTGGGAACGGGACTCCCAAATACTTTTTCAAAAAGAACATCCAGGGACGGAAAATGGATTGTTGTGAATGAAGAAAAAAAAGAAATTGATAATTTTCGTTTTTTTATATCTCAGGTAAACGACACTTATCTTACAACTCCAAACGGGATCATCGATTTGATGACCCTTCCTTCCGGAACTGTGATCTTACTGGGAGTTGAAAAAATTTCTTTTCTTCATTATTTTTTAAACTCTATCCTCGGCTTATCACCATCCTTAAAATTGATTCCCGGATTACAGATAAGCAGCCGTTCTTCATCAATCTTAAAGTGTGACAACAGATACTCTTTAGCTGCCTGTGAACGGGCATCTCCAAGCTCAAATAATTCTTTGCGGGCAGCTTCAGATAGAGCATTTTGTTGATTTTTATCCTTACTGGAATCAACCTTGGTCAGTTCATTAAGACCAACTTTAGCACAGATAGAGTAACTCTTCTTCTTATCTTTCTCGATAGCCTTTCCGACTTTATCCAGAGTTTTTGTATGACTCTCTGT
>MAXH01000228.1 GCA_001750925.1 Desulfobulbaceae bacterium S3730MH12 | reverse complement strand
TAATGGTTCAGTTGCCTCCTCAATCTCTTTTTGCTGAACTTCCTCGCTTGTTCTTTCCTTTACCGGCTCGGCAGCAACGGGTTCAGGACGAGGAATTTCTTCTTCCTCCAATTCTTTTGCCACCTCTATGGTTTTCTCTTCTTCTAAGACCACTGCACTTTCCTTGGCCTGAGTCTCAGGAGAGTCTTTCTTAAATTTTTTCTTAAACCAACCTAGCATGATTAATTCCTGGAAGGATTATTGATTTTGAACCATTTAATATTGGTGAGCATGAAAACTTCTCATTCTACGTATAGTTCAGGGAGAAAGCAACAAAAAGTAAACGATGGTTACCTGCAATAGATTTACAGGGAGAATGGCACAGTGTCAGAGTGTTAGCTTGAATTCAGGAAGAAGGAAAGTGATTGCAATTCTCTATAACGGCATTACTGTAATGGATGCTATTTTTTGACGTATTATTGGGCAATCGTCTAAAAGGATGATTATTTAAATAATGTTATTATATATTCAATTAGTTAGGAGGTTTTGAAATGTCCGAATCTTGTGGGAGTTCCTGTGGAACCAATGAAGCGCAACAGGCAGCGGCGGCTCAACAGGAAAATGCAATAACCAGGTCTCTTGGAAAAATTAAAAACAAGATTCTGGTAATGAGTGGTAAAGGTGGTGTTGGCAAATCAACAGTCTCTGTAAACCTGGCCCTGGGCCTTGCCAAGAAAGGACATCAGGTTGGCCTTATGGATGTTGACATTCATGGTCCCGATGTGGTGCGCATGCTTGATTTAAAGGGAAATGTAGAACCACCTGAAACTCCCGATGCACTTGTTCCCCCGCTGAAATATAACGATAATCTTAAAGTGGTCTCTTTAGAATATATGATGAGGGATAGAGATGAGGCGATTATCTGGCGTGGACCGCTGAAAATTCAGGCCATCAGGCAGTTTGTTGCTGATATGGATTGGGGTGATCTCGATTATCTGATAATAGATGCCCCTCCGGGAACAGGCGATGAGCCTCTCTCTGTTGCCCAGACAATTCCAAATGTTAAAGCGATAGTTGTCACCACTCCACAAAATATAGCCCTTGCTGATGTCCGTAAGTCGATAAATTTCTGTAAGACCGTTGACGTGGATATCGTTGGTCTTGTCGAAAACATGTCAGGCTTTGTCTGCCCTCACTGCAATGAAACCGTGGATATTTTTAAATCCGGTGGAGGAGAGAATCTTGCCCGCGAGCTGGAGTTACCTTTCCTTGGTAAAATCCCTATGGATCCAAAGGTTGTTATGGCTGGAGACGATGGAAAACCGTATCTTTCGTCAGATGCAGACAGTCCGGCTACCAAGGCTTTCAGCGAAGTCATCACGGCTGTTGAGACACGTATCCCACCAGTTGCCGCACCAGTCACTTTATCGATGTCTGAAAGTGATTCTGGATGCGCTTGTGGGGGCAGTTGTCCGTCGCATTCCTGATTTAGAGATACTACTGTCAATATTAACCCTGAAGTGTCGCGTTCGCGTCATTCCCGCGCAGGCGGGAATCTAGAGGGGTTTGTTGTGAAATTGAATCGAAGTCTACGCTATCTCCCGCCTGCGCGGGAATGACAAAAGAGGAAGCGTCATTTGAAACGTGACACGATACTGCCATGATAATAAAGCAGATTATAGTAGGATCAATGGTTGTCTGTTGTTACATAGTTGCCTGTGAAAAGACGAAAAAGGCAGCAATTATTGACCCTGGAGGAGACGAGGATAAGGTTCTCGCTGAGGCTGAGAAGATGGGGGTAACCGTTGAGTACATTATAGCCACTCACGGGCACCCTGATCATGTCTGCGGCAACAGAAAAATTCAGGAAGCTACCGGCGCAAAAATCATAATGCACAGTGCTGATGCACTTTTTTTCGATAAACCCGAAGTGAAGAGCTATTTTACCATGCTTGGAATGGAACCTTCGCCTTCGCCTGATATTAAGGTCGAAGATGGTGATATTATCGAGATTGGTGAAGTTAAACTTCAGGTTTTACATACCCCGGGTCACACCCCTGGCGGAATGTGTCTCTATAATGCACCGGATGTTATAACCGGAGATACTCTCTTTGTTGATGGGTTAGGGAGAACAGACTTTCCCGGAGGCTCCCACGAGGAGCTTATTGAGTCGATCAGGAAAAAACTTCTTGTTCTGCCAGATGAAACTGTGATATGGCCCGGTCACGGGTATGGTGGATATAAGTCTACTATCGGAGTTGAGAGAGTTTCCAATCCTTACCTCTAAATTTGGTCAATAATCTCCAACTCAAAAGATAAATAGTCTCACCACAGAGAAAAGACTGTTTTTTTGTCCTCTGTGGCTCAAGTTTCTTGTTTTTTAACCAACCTATCAGATCATATCATGCGTGAAATTGTTCTAGGTACAGCCGGCCATGTTGATCACGGTAAGACAAGTTTTGTCCGAGCCCTCACCGGGATAGAAACCGATCGTCTTAAAGAAGAACAGAAACGCGGCATCACCATAGAACTTGGTTTTGCCTACCTTGATCTGCCATGTGGACATCGTCTTGGTATCGTCGATGTTCCCGGCCATGAGAAGTTTGTGAAAAACATGGTTGCCGGGGTGACCGGTATGGACATACTCGCCTTTATTATAGCTGCTGATGAAGGTATAATGCCCCAGACTCGAGAACATTTTGAGATATGCAGTTTGATGGGGGTGAAGCAGGGCATTGTCATCGTAACTAAGATCGACCTGGTTGAACCGGACTGGTTGGAGATGGTCGATGAAGAGATTTCTGCATTTTGTGAAGGGAGCTTTTTAGAGGAGGCCCCTGTTATTCATGTTTCCTCTACGACGGGGGAGGGGCTGGAAGAGGTACTGGCTACCCTTGATCGTTTTGTCACCAGTCATAACTTTCGGGAGGTTTTCGGGCCTTTCAGGTTGCCTGTCGATCGAAGTTTTGCCATGAAGGGGTTTGGGGCGGTTGTCACCGGAACCTCAATTTCCGGGCGAATCTCTGTTGGTGAGGAGTTACAGCTATATCCTACAGAACAGGTTGCAAAAGTGCGGGGAATTCAGGTTCACGCCGAGTCTGTGGAGGAGGTGGAAGCCGGACACAGGACTGCGATAAATCTTCAGGGGGTTGATACCAATGATATAGAGCGAGGGATGGTTATTGCTCCTCCCGGTGTACTGGAGTCCAGCTATATGCTGGATTGTCAGTTGCTCTATCTGGGATCAAATTCCAAACCTTTAAAACACAGGGCTCGCATCCGGGTGCATATTGGCACCTCTGAAGTTATCGGCAGAGTCTCTTTGCTTGACAGGGATAAACTGCAACCTGGTGATGAAGTGGTAGTGCAGCTTCTGCTTGAAAAAATGGTTGCTGTATGGCCTGGAGACCGGTATGTAATTCGGAGCTATTCTCCTGTTGCCACTATAGGAGGCGGTGTTATCCGCGGAAATCTTCCTTTTAGAAAACGCAAAAGATTAACGAAAAACGACAGAGAATACAATAAAACCCTCAACACTTCCTTGATTAAAGGCAGTGTGGAGGAAAGGGTTCTTTTTTTTCTGGCTGAAAGCGGTGAGAGCGGGCTCACCGCAAGTGATCTGGGAATACGACTGGGGCTTTTTGGCAAGCATTTAAAAAAGGAACTCAATGATCCGCTGTCCACCAGAAAAATGGTCGTTGTTGATTCGCCAACCCAGCGCTACGTTATCAGGGAGATTGCAGAAGAGATTAAAGAGATGGTGCTTGCCTGCCTTGGAGAGTACCATAAGGCAAATCCCCTGCAGGTTGGACTGGTAAAAGAAGAACTTCGATCCGCTGTCGGTAAGAGGGTGGATATGAAAGTGTTCAACTACTGTTTAAAAGAACTTATACGAAAGTCACTGGTTGTGCAGGAAGAGTCAGCTATCCGCTTGGCAACCCATCAGGTTGCTTTGAAGGCGGATGAAGAAAAATTACAGAGAGAGTTGACGAATTGGTATACGGGAAAGGGGTTGTCTACTCCGACATTGAAAGAGACAATGTCTCAGTTCTCTGATTATCCGACCTCCCTGGTAAAGGAAGTTCTCAGCCTCCTGCTGAGAGAGGGAAATCTGGTCAAGATCAGTGAAACCCTTTACTATTCACAGGAAGTCATTGACCCCCTCATAGAATCGGTGAAAGAAGCTATTGAAAAAGAGGGAGAGATAGATGCTCCCCGCTTTAAGGCTTTAACCGGCCTTACACGAAAATTTTCTATTCCGATCCTTGAATACCTTGACCGGATCAAGGTAACCATGAGAATTGGGGATAAGAGAGTATTGCGAAAACAAGTATAAAATTGCAAATTTTTACGACACTATTAACCCTGATCTTTGATCTCATTGCTGCCGTTGTCTCCCAGCTCAATTTCAAGTATCTTTCGGGTAGTACCGGTTACTCTCACTTCATGGGCTATCTGCAGTCCTGGTATGGCAATAACCTTATTATCCGAGACAAGAACAGGGTAGCCCGCACGTCTCTTTACTTCTATTTTTTTCTCACCTAAATACCGGGATATTTTTTTCTTTCCAGGAGCATTATAGGGTCTGAAACGCTCACCGGCTATGGGCGGTCTTAGAAGAAGAGGGAAAGCAACGGTTTCCATATCGAGATAAAGGCATTTTCGGTTGCTGTTGTTTACTGTTCTGACCAGAGACACTGAAAGTGTCAGGATGCTGCCTGTTCCCCTGATAGTGTAACTTCCTGGTTCTGCAATATGGAAGGGTTTGAACGTGTCAACTGGAATTGATCCACGCAGATGCCCCTCTTTCAGTGGTCTGGAAAGAACAATTTGATTGAGGGATTTTGCCGCTCTCACTCCGTCTGCAAGATGGAGTTCCCTGCTGTTTTCTGCTGTTTGAGAAAAGTTCAGGAGTGATCGGATTTGGAGATAACCCGGCTTGATTCTCATCCGCCAGAAACATTTTTCAATAATCCTGCGTTGAATAGCCTGATGATACCCAATTAAACGAACAGGCGACAATACCAGCTGAAAGTCCTCAACATCGCACTCCACACATTCCTCGAAAGCCTTACAGCTTACCTCTTCAAGAAAATTATCGTCTTGACCAAGTATATCCATATTTTGCAGTATGGTCTGTCTGATGGATGGATTGAATTCCTTTTCCAGTTTGGGGAGCAGATCGAGTCGAACTCTGTTGCGCAGAAATCTTCGGTCATCATTAGATGAATCCTGGCAGAAGGAGACATCTCTTTCTGCCAGGTAGTGTATCAAGGTTGTCTTGCATTCATGGAGGAGGGGACGAATTATCAGATCTCTTTTCAGTTTCATACCAGCCAATCCTTTCAGGCTGCTTCCTCGAATCAGCCGGATAAAAAACTCCTCCACCTGATCATCAGATGTGTGGGCTATGGCGATTGCAGATGCCTTCTGGTCGGCTCGTATTTTTTCAAGAGCGTTATATCTGAGGATTCGTGCACCCTCTTCAGGGGAACATTTCTTCCGGGTAATATACTGCTGTACATTAACCGATTCTGCAATAAATCGGACGTTCAGGCGCTGACAACAGTCTTTTATGGTCTTTCTTTCTTCTGCAGCCTCTTCAGGGCGAAGTCCATGATCAATATAGACTGCGATTAACTGCAGTTTCCAATCCATTTCATGCAGGATATGCAGAAGCCCAAGTGAATCAGCCCCCCCGGAAACACCGACAATGATCCTGTCGTTTGGTTTTAAAAGCCCATGGCAGCGAATGATCTTTTTTACCCGGCGTAGAAGAGCTGAAGAACCTTCCTGTTGAAGATGTTTTTTTTTGAAAAAGTCCACTTTGTCTTTAATTTTCCATTATTGGTTGGTATTGTTCTACTTTATTGAATCCTGCGGAGGGAATACTTATGACAAATGGTCAGTCCATAAAACAGATTAAACAATATCTCTTCGAACAGTTTAGCCTCACAGAGGAACAGATAGAAACCATGTTACCCGGTTTTATTTCGACTCTTGTCTCCCATATGCAGAACCTGGAAAATGCTCTTGTAGAGAATAACCCGACAACAATGGGAAGAGCGGCCCATACTATCAAAGGAGCTTTTCTCAACCTTGGTCTGGAAGAATGTGCACAGACAGCTTCTTTGATCGAAGAAAAAGGAAAGGCAGGGGACATGACGACTGATTTTCAAAAATTAATTAATGATCTGCGCTGCTGCCTTGACCCTGTAATTTCTCCTTTACAGCCTGAATAGTCGGATGATCAGACCTGTTTTTGTTGTACTCCCCCTTTTATCTGTTCAATAAGCCTGGTATGGATGTTGTCAAATCCTCCATTAGAGAGGATGGCAACTACATCTCCTTTTTGTAAAAAAGTTGCCAGATAATCAAGAATCTCTTCAGTTGTGTCAAAAGCCATGGCCGTAAGGTTATGCTTATCCCTTAAATCCTGAACCAGCCTCGCAGAGGAAAAGAGATCCTCAGGATCAAAGTCGGTTAGGGGCAGGGGCTCCCGTAGCAGAATGATATCTCCATCGTCAAAGGAGGAAATATATTCCTGCTGAAAGATCGCTCTTCTTGATGAGTTTGTTCGTGGCTCAAAGACAACAATCAGTCTTTGTTCTTGGTATGCATTTCTTAGTGCCTTCAATGTTTCCCTTACCGCGGTCGGATGGTGGGCAAAGTCGTCAATTACGGTAATTCCATTTTCTATTGCCCTTATTTCCTGTCTGCGTTTGACCCCGCCAAAACTGCTCAGTCCTTTGTCGATCTCTGTTGCTGGTATGTCAAGATGGTTCATCACCGCGCATACTGCAAGACTGTTCAGGCAGTTATGTCTTCCAGGCATGCGCACAGACATTTTCGACCACTTGTCGCCATGATGAAAAACTGTAAATGTAGTTATTCCATCAGCATATACCATGTCTTGAAGTGACCAGGTATAGATGGGTTTCAGCCCATATCCCTCTACGGAGCAGGGAGCATTGGTTACAATTTCGGCAACGTTTGGGTCGTCAAAGTTGGCAATGAGTAATCCGTCTTCGGGTAGTAACTGTACAAATTTTGCAAATGATTGTTTGATTGCATCAAGATCAGGAAAAATATCTGCGTGATCAAATTCAATCGAGGTAATTATCGCAACCTTTGGCTGGTAGTGGAGGAATTTGGATTCCTTATCAAAAAAGGCGGTATCGTACTCATCGCCCTCTGCAATAAAATATGGTCCATTGCCCAGACGAAAATTACTGTTGAATTCACTTACAATACCACCAATCATAAAGGTTGGATCAAGTCCGGCCCGGTACAATGCAG